>JAADFT010000131.1 GCA_013152765.1 Calditrichota bacterium
CCGTTCAGGGCAGGTGGGCTGTGTGGGTCGTAGCGGAAGGTGAGGTCCTGTACCTCCAGGTCGAAGCACGAGGGCGCTGGACGGGCCGACTCCGGTTCCCGGACCGCTGGCTTGGCGTCCACGATTTCCAGCAGCCGCTGTGCAGCCGCCAGGTTTTCGTTCAGAGACTGGGTGGCCTGCGGGAGCGGCAGCACAGCTTCGAAACTCGCCAGCGCGCCCAGGGCCAGAGTCGCCAGGTGAAGAGGGTTCAGCTCACCTGCACTGGCCAGGAGCACTGCTGCAACGAGCACGACCCACATGCCCCCGTTGGCTGCCAGCACACTGAGGCCGTTTTGGATCGCTTCGGCCAGGGAAGCGCGTCTCTGGAGTCTGCGGTACCCGTCTTCGCGCTCCTGAATCGCTTTCAACTGGCTCGCCGTCGCGCCGAAGGCCGTGAGCTCGGCAGCGCCCTGCACACTGTCGATCAGCAGCGTGCGGAGTTCAGAACGCGCGGCAACGAGCCCGGGACCAAGCCGGCGGTTCCACGTGTAGGCGAAGAGCGTAAGCAGGACAGCCGCGGCGAGCAACGTCACGGGCAAGAGCCACCCGAGGCGCGGGTGGAACCCGAAACCGAAGAGTCCCATCGTGAAGATCACGGTGAGAGCCACGACCGGTGGGGCCAGCACACGCAGGAAGAACGTTTCCAGCGTTTCGACGTCGGTGACCACGCGCGACAGCAGGTCGCCGCTGCGGTAGCTCAGGAGGCGTGCCGGGGCCAGCGGCTCGAGCGCGCGGTAGAACCACACGCGGATGTGGGCCAGGAGACGGAACGTTACAGAGTGCGACACGAGCCGTTCGAGGTAGCGGAAGACGCCTCGCGATCCCGAAGAAGCGCACGCCGACGATGGCCACCTGCAGCTCAGCGATCGAGGGGTGCAGGGCAGCGGCCGAAATCAGGTAGGCTGAAGTCGCCAGAAGACCGACGCTGCTGCCGACGGTGGCAAATCCGAGCAGTGCGGCGAGGCCCATTTGCGCGCGGAAGGGCCAGGCCAGCGCCAGAAGTCTCCGGAACGCGGTGCTCACGGTTTGCCCTCCAGGAACGCGTTCACAAGGTCCGCGTACGGTCCCGGTTGCGAAAGGAGCTCCTGGTGAGTCCCGACCTGCACAGCCTTCCCGGACTGCAGCACGACGATTTGGTCGGCGTCCGCCACAGTGTTGAGACGGTGGGCGATCACGAGAGCCGTTCGGCCCCGCAGCAGCTCCCGGGTTGTTTCCTGAAGCTCGGCCTCCAGCTCGGGGTCGACGTTGGAAGTGGGCTCGTCCAGGACGAGCAGCGGCGCCTGCCTGAGGAACGCGCGCGCCAGGGCCAGGCGTTGCGCCTGTCCGCCGCTCAGGCGCGCACCGGACTCGCCGACCGGTGTTCTCAACCCCTGGGGCAAACTCGCGACGAACTGCGCCAGGTGCGCCTGTTCCAGCGCCTTCCAGAGCTCGGCTTCGGTTGCGTCCGGACGCGCCAGGCGCAGGTTGTCCTCGATCGTGCCGTAGAACAGGTGAGGCCGCTGCGGGACCCAGGCCAGGTAGCGCCGCCAGGCATCCGGGTCGAGGCTGCACAGGTCGGCGCCGTTCACTGAGATCTGCCCCTGGGTCGGATCGAGAAAGCGCATCAGGAGGCTGGCTAAGGTGCTCTTTCCGGCGCCGGTCTTGCCCACAAGCGCGACCTTCTGCCCCGGCTCCAGGGAAAAGGTGACGTCCGCAAGAGCGGGTGCGGTGCTGGCGGGGTAGCGAAAGCCGACCCTCTCGAACCTGACGTGAAAAGGAGGCTGCGGAACAGATCGGGGGACGGCTGGTGCTGGCCTTGTAGCCGGTTGGAGCTGCAAAACGCGGGTGATCCGGTCGGCGGCGGACACAGCCTCGACGCTGGTGTGGAAGCGTGAGCCCAGTAGTCGCAAGGGAAGGTAAAACTCCGGCGCAAGCACCAGGACGAACAGGGATTCCTGGAAGCCGATTCCACCGCGCAGAAGGCGCAGGCCGATCTCCACGGCAACCACCGCCGTGCTGATCGTGGCCACCAGCTCCAGCACCAGCGCCGAGAGGAACGCCACCCGCAACACGGCCAGGGTCGCCTCGCGGAAACGGTCGGTCATCTCGGCGATCTCAGCCGCCTTGTCCTTACTGCGCCCGAGCGTTTTGAGGGTGGTCAGCCCCTGCAGGACGTCCAGAAAGTGAGCTCCGAGACGCGACAGCAGGGCCCAGCGTTTCCTGGTGAGGGCGTTGGCGGCGTGACCGATCAGGACCATGAAAACGGGGATGAGCGGAGCGGTGAGGAGCAAGACGAGACCAGACAGCCAGTCGCGCGGGAAAACGAAAACGAGTACAACGACGGGCACCAAGGCCGCCAGCACCAGTTGCGGAAGGTACTGACTGAAGTAGGCGTGAAGGGACTCGATTCCTTCCACGAGCACCGTACTCAGTTCGCCGCTTTCCTGCTCTGCCAGTGCGGCGGGGCCCAATCTGGTCAGGTGCGCGAGGAGCTGGCGGCGGAGTTTGCTCTTGATTCGAATGGCGATTTCGCCTGCCAGGGCGTCGGCAAGAGTGGTCAGGAGAGCGCGCGCGAGGATGACAGCCGCGAGCAAGACCAGTAGCGGTGTGATCTCGGCAAACGTGCGGTGCTGGAGAAAAACGGCTGCCACGCTGGCGCTGAGGGCGTGGGCTTGCAGGACGGTGGCCACTGCCACCAGGAGCCCGGCGAACACGACGCCTGCAAGACGGTGAAGTTCGGACCGTGTTTCACGGAGCAAACGGCGATCGATCATGAGCGAAACACGCTCCTTCGAGCGAAACCCTGTCGAAAGTAGAGCGGGAGACCGGCTACCAGCGCTTTCAGGTGCGACCTTGCCCTGACGTCGGGGCAGGCAGCACAGCGCGGTTCAGAGACTTCGCACAAAAAGGCCGGGCCCCCGCACGGGTGCGGAGACCCGGTCCCGTCGTTACCCCCCTGTGGCTGTTGGTGACCGGCGGAGACGGAATTCCCGCCACCCCTCACGTCGTCAACCGAAAGCCGCTCCGCGGCTGCCAAGAACCAATTCTCAGGCGGGAGGTCGCGGGACAGCCACGCACGTGCACAGCTCGCGACCTCCGTTGCCGCTTTAGTAGACCAGCTTCTCCGGCTCGGCGGTCACGCGCTTGCCGAAGATGTAGTACGTCCAGGCCTGGTAGACCAGCACGATCGGCGTGAAAATGGCCGCCACGATGGTCATCACTTTCAGCGTGTACGGGCTGGACGAAGCGTTGTAAATCGTCAGACTCCACTCCGGGTTGAGGCTCGAGACCATCACGTTGGGGTAGAGGAGCTGGAAAATCGTGATCGACACAAAGACGACGGCCACGGCGCTCATCACGAAAGCCCAGCCGTCCTTGCCTTTCTTGGCCAATGGCCCGGCCGCGAGCAACGCCAGAGCGGCGACGATGGGCACCGGACCGGGCACAACGCCGGCCTTCGCGCGGACGTGGGGCAGTGTGTAGGTGAGGATCACTTCCAGAACCACGATCACTAAGGCCGTGATCCACAGTTTGCCGATCAACCCGTTCACCTTCTCGCGCAGCTTGCCCGTGGTGCGCAGGCTCAGAAACGTGGCTCCGTGCAGGGTGAAAAGACTGAGCGTCGCCAGTCCGCCGACCAGGGCGTAGGGATTGAGCAGGTTGAAGAACCCGCCCACGTAGTTCATCTCGGCGTCGATCGGGACGCCTTTCAGGATGTTAGCGAACGCCACGCCAAACAGCAGCGCCGGTACCAGGCTGCCGACGAAGATGCACCAGTCCCAGAGGTTGCGCCAGCTGGGGTCGTCGTGTTTGCTGCGGAACTCAAAGGCGACACCGCGCACGATGAGCGCCAGGAGAATCAGGAAAAGGGGCAGGTAAAAGCCGCTGAACATGGTGGCGTACCAGTTCGGGAAAGCGGCGAAGGTTGCGCCACCGGCGGTCAGCAGCCACACTTCGTTGCCGTCCCAGAATGGACCGATGGTGTTGATCAGGGTGCGGCGTTCGGCGTCGGTCTTGCCGACGAACGGCAGCAGAATGCCCACACCGTAGTCAAACCCTTCCAGAAGGAAGAACCCGGTGTAGAGCACGGCAATCAGAATGAACCAGAGAATGTTCAAATTCATTTTTCCACCTCCATGCTTCCGGTTGGTGTGCTCTCAGAAAACGGCGATTCGCTGGTCGACTACGCTTCTTCCGGGCCGAGTTTCGCGTATTTCTTCAGCAGAAACACGTCGGCCACCATCAGGACGCCGTAAACCGCGGTGAAGAGCACGACGGTCAGAAGCACGAGGCCAGGCGCGACGGTGTTGGACACGGCGTCTTTTGTTTTCATCAGACCGAAAACGACCCACGGCTGGCGGCCGACTTCGGTGAAGATCCAACCCATGCTGTTGCCAATGTACGGCAGTGCGATGCCCCAGACCAGGTACTTCCCGACCTTGGGTGTGATGTCGTAGTTTTCGGCCAGGGCTTTGTACACGCCGTAGATGGCGATCAGCAGCATCAGGAAGCCTGCGCCCACCATCAACCGGAAGGTCCAGTACGTGATCATGACGGGCGGGACGTAGTTGTCGGGGCCGTACTTTTGCTCGTACTCGGCCTGGATGTCGTTGATGCCGCGCACGGCTCCGCTGAACTTGTTGTAAGCCAGCAGGCTGAGCAAGCGCGGAACGCGAATCGAGAACACCTCCCGGCGCATCGAAAGGTCGCCAATCGTGAGAAGCGAGAAGGAAGCGGGATCTTCGGTTTCCCAGAGGGCTTCCGCCGAGGCCATCTTCATGGGCTGGGTGCGCACCATGTGCTTGGCCTGGGAGTGGCCGTTCACGATCACCAGGACAACGGCCACAAAACCGATGACGGCGCCGATCTGGAACGAGCGCGAGAACACCTCGACGTGTGCCTTACGCACCAGGTGGTAGGCGCTAATGCCGATGATGAAGAACGCGGCAGTGGTCAGGCCGGCGGTCAGCACGTGCGGAAACTGGACCCAGATGTTCTCGTTCGTGATCAGCGCCAGGAAGTCGGTCATTTCCGCTCGCCCGTTGCGCAGTACGAAACCGACCGGCTCCTGCATGAACGAGTTGGCGATCAGGATCCAGAGGGCTGACAGGTTTGAACCAATGGCCACCAGCCAGATCACCGCAGCGTGGGCTTTTTTGGAGAGGCGGTCCCAGCCGAACACCCAGACGCCCAGGAACGTGGACTCCAGGAAAAACGCCAGCAGCGCCTCAATGGCCAGTGGGGCGCCGAAGATGTCGCCAACGAAGCGTGAGTACTGGGACCAGTTCATTCCGAACTGGAACTCCTGCACGATGCCCGTGACGACTCCCATGGCGAAGTTGATGAGGAAGAGCTTTCCCCAGAATTTCGCCATGCGCTTGTAGGTTTCGTTGCCGCTCAGGACGTAGATCGTCTCCATGATGGCGACGAAAATGGAGAGACCGAGGGTGAGCGGCACGAAAAAGAAGTGGTACACGGTGGTGATGGCGAACTGCCATCGTGCCAGGGCTACAGCACTCATTGTTGCACCTCCCTCGTTTGTTTAAACCGCGACTCTGGAAGGATCACCCTCCGAGAGAAATTTGCCGCGATCTGCAAGCTTGTCGAACGTGGTGTTGCGGAGCTGCTGAATCAGCACCTCCTTGGCGCGCACCCAGGCCTCGTGAATCGAACAGGTGCGCATGAGGGGGCAAAAACGGGGATTCACCGTACATTCGTTCAGAACAAGAGGTCCTTCGATGGCCTCGACCACGTCCAGCAGGCTGATTTCGCTGGGGTCACGGGCCAGCACAATGCCGCCGCCCGTGCCGCGGGTTGTGCGCAAAAGCTGGGCGGAAGAAAGCTGGCGCACGACGCGCCGGATCAGAGACTGCGGGATGAGCTGGAGGTCGGCGATTTCGCGGGCTGTAGTTCGGTAACCCGGCGGGTGCATGGCCAGGTGCAGGATAACGCGGCAGGCGTAGTCGGTTTCACGGTTGATTGCGATCATGTCGAGAAAACAGGTTGAACGCGCTGCTGACGCGGAAAGCATTCTGTACTAATGCTACTGTTTTGGTCTCATTATAAGAAAGTCACAAGTTTGTGTCAAGTGTTTTTTGCGGTCGCGTGAAGGTTCTTGTGGGAGTTGAGTTTGGGGAAAAGCGTGTGGTTACGGGCGCAGAACGAAAGCTCGGGGTCTTCCAGCGGGGCGCTAAGCCCCGGGCTTTGTCACAACCTCGGCGGGTGACAGCGTTACCCTCGCGCGGATGCGGTCACTGCACGATGGACACGTCTTGAAGCTACGCTGGAACTGCCGGAGGTAAACTTCTCAGAACGAACTCCGTCATTTCGGCACTCGAAGCGTCTTCCGGAATGGCAAGCGGACCGGATGAGTGGAGCCGTTGAAGTGCTCAGGGATTTGCTGGTAATCAAATCCGAGGTTTACCACATGTTTGGGTTTGTAACTGAAAAGTCAAACGCGATTTGGCTGCAGCACTGACACGTGATGTCAGCCGTTCGTTCGCTGAATAAACTCGCTTGTTCCTCGCCGCCGTGAGAACGGGGCGGTAGGCAGCGAAATCGCGTGCGCGGCTTCTCAGGTGTGGCAACCTCGGGTCGGGCGTTGCCACAACCCAGCACCGAATGTCAGAAGTACGCTGTGATGTACAGCTCCTCTCTCCGCCCTTTGAGGAGCTGCTCTAAAGTGACCAACTCTTGTTTACCGGAAACAGTGGGCACACCGATTCCCAGGTGAGTTCCAAGCAAGATCACCCTGAGGGGTTCTCCCCGCGTTAGAGTAATTTGCCTGCGAATGAAAACCTTGGCCCCGAAGTGCCCTTCGGTCCCTAATGCTTGCTGCAGCAAGAGAACGCATTTCAGGCTGTCTCCCGCGCGCTCGACTGGTACCACATATCCGAGGATCCGATACTCAGGCCAGCTTTTCAGTTCTTCCTCTGTGTCAGGCGGTGGCGTTAGGAAACGAAGCACGAAGGGGTGTTGCAGGTCGAAGTTGATCTGTTTGGTCGTCTGAAGCAAACACAATGTACCTGTGGAGTCCCGCTGCTCGTAGCGTAGATAAAAGTTCACTGGCAAAGTAAGGGGCTGAATGTCCTCGAGCATTTGGAAATCGGTGGTCAGTTCATTGACTGGCGGTGGCCTGGTTTCGTCAAGGCGCAAGTACACGCTGTAGGTTCGCGGACAGTCCCCTCGCAATTGAGCCACTCTGACCGTGTGCCCCGGTGGCACGACAAAAACTGTGTCGACGACCGTTGTGGAGTAGTGCAGGCGGTTTTTCATCCCCCCTTGCAGATGGAAGATGCAAAGCACGGTGTGCACTTCGTAGACTCCATTCCGGGCACGAACCGGCGAAAATAACAGGTTGCACGCTTCCTTTGGCGCCTTTGAAGGAACCAGCGACGGTGCATTTTTCCTGAATGTCTCGGGCAGATTCCTCGGCAAATTTCGCCTTCGAGCAAATCCTGTGAGCCAGTCATCGCCGCCAATGCCCGTACCTAAGCACTCCTGGCCGTAATGGTACGTGTGGGCCTGAAAGACTTCTCCTACCGCGCACTGACCGCCTGACGACCCACGAACCAGGGAATCGTCGTCACAGAAAACCATTACCTGGTAGTAGACGGAGTCCGGCTGGCTTCCCACTGCCTGTATCGGCATTCCAGTAGAGAAGAGCGAAAAACTCAGTACCGTCAGAAAAAGCCGAAAAGGCTCGGACATGTGTCTCATGGCTTCCTCCAATCCAAGCATCCGTCCTTTGAGCGCACCCAGTGGGCGCGGCGTGTTTGTGCTCGTTAACTGACCCTTCGACTAAGACAGGCGAAGTACGTTACACAGCGGGAGCCGTGGGTTACAATGGTGATCGGATTTCTTGTTTTACGATGTCCTGTGGTCCCAACACGACTGTGCGAATTTTGGAAGGAGCCTTGGCTGGGGTTTGTGGCTGTTGCTGGGTCGGTCGAAGCGCAAGAACAAGTGCGAGCAGAAGAACCAGAATTGAGGCCCCGAGCACCGGCAACGGAACGCTGATGCGAGTCCTCCACCAGGAAGTTCTACTCATTCGTTCTTTGGCGAGGTTCTGGAAGAACGCTTCGTCGAGCGACGCAGTGTCGATCCGCCCGATAGCGCTCGCGACTTGGTCCCGCAACAACTCGAGGCTATCGGAGAACTTACGACAGTCTTCACATGTGGCCATGTGAGCCAGGACCCGCTGAGACTCCGCAGACCCCAGCTCGCCGTCGTACAAAGCGCTAATCTGTCGCTGCACCTCGGCGCATTCACTCATCGCCTGTTTTCCTCCTCTTCCAAACGCGCGAGCATCGCACGCAATTTCTGCCTTACCCGGAGCATCTGCACTCGAAGAGCACCCGGGTTTTTGCCGAGCACCAGCGCCAGTTCCTCGTAGGGAAGACCAGCAACTTCTCGCAAAAGAAACAGTTCGCGTTCGGTATCGTTTAGCTGAGATAGCAACCTGGAAAGCAGATCTTTTGCCTCCAGATGCCGTCCGAGTGCCGACGTGGACGGAATATGCCCTTCTCCTAATGGTTCAGTGCGTTTTCGGTCTCGGAGCGCATTCATGCAGAGGTTCCGCGCTACGGTGAAGAGAATGGCGCGAAAGCCGTCGCCGTCCAGTTTGTGTCGGTTCCTGTATAGCCGCAAGAAAACCTCCTGGACCACATCTTCCGCTCCATTCCCTCCCACGTAACCCCTGCAAAATGCGAGAACCCGCCGCTTGTAGCGGTTGTAGAGCAACACGTAGGCGAGGTCGTCGCCGGAGCGAAAGCGGG
>JAADFT010000132.1 GCA_013152765.1 Calditrichota bacterium
ACCACATTCTGACGGAGCAGAATTAACTCCACACGGACAAGATCCACGCCACGGGGCAGCACCCCCAGGAGCAGCAACTTCAGATGGGCTTCTGTAATGGCAGAGGCGAAATGAGTGAGTCGGTCAAACTGTCTTCGTGCAGAGTGAGACCAAAACGAGAGGTGCAGGATGACAGGTAAAGAGCTGCTCGAGCTCATTCGCACGCGTCGAAGCATCCGCGCCTTCAAACCCGACCCGCTGACCGAAGAGCAGACTGAGGCGTTGATCGAGGCGATTCGCTGGGCACCAAGCGCCGGCAACCTGCAGAGCCGCAAATTCTACTTTGTCACGAACAAGAACCTGCAAACCCGGCTGGCCAGGGCAGCCTGGGAGCAGTACTTCATCTCCGAGGCACCTCTCGTCGTGGTGGCCTGCGCCGACACACGCATCCAGGCCCGTTACGGCACTCGCGGTGTGGCGCTGTACACAATCATGGATGTCGCCGCATCGATTCAGAATCTGGCGCTGGTCGCCCACGCCCTGGGGCTCGGCTCGTGCTGGGTTTCGGCATTCGACGAGGGAGCAGTCCACAGCCTGCTGCAATTGCCTCCATTCCTCAGGCCTGTGGCCATCGTGCCGGTCGGGAAACCGGCGGAGCAGCCGAGTCCGCCTCCACGGGTCAGCAAAGAAGAAGCGGTGACGTTCATCGATTAACACCCCCATCCGGACAAACGGCAACGCACGCTGTGGCCCTACCCGGACTCAAATCTCCGGCTCGCCACTCGGATGGGCTTACGCCCCTGGCGGCGCGCAGAGCTGCGAAGCAAAGGCGGGGGCGTTGTATTCCAGAGCACACTGTGCACTCGGTTGGCTCAGAGGATTTCACCTGCGTTAGCCGGGGACTTTAGTCTTCAGCGAGGAGGTGTCGTTCCACCTCGCGATCAAATCGCCAGGCTACTTGGAGGACTCACCCCCTGAAGGGGGCTCGTGGGGCACACTCAACATCAGGTGTTCTCTCGCTACCGTGGGGGCGCTCACTGGTGGCGGTGCCTTGCACCACCAAACAACGACGGGAGTCGTTGCATTCCAAACTCCGAAATAGCAGGCAAGATATCCAGATTTTGCCACGGGCTCGGAGAGCCCATCCGGTAGCGCGAGCTTTAGCTCGTGCGAGGAACCACAGAAACGCGGCTACGCTGTGGAGCAACGGCGGGAAATGGCCATGCGCCGCACGCAAGCCTTGGTCCGCAGCTTCACAAAGCAGCAGCAGCCCGGACGCGCAAAGCGCGTCCCTCCGAGCCGCAAATTCCGGCTGAATCTTCGGCCGGGAAAAACCACCAAGAAGCGAAGAACGCAAAGTAGTCCCGTCCGGCTGGAGGGCAGCCGTGCCGTGAACCTGGGCAGCCAGTTACCCCTGGCAACACACCCCGTCGCCAGACAACGACAGGGACTGGTACACTTTTCAAGTTCTCGCTTTCCCTCCGGAGTGAGCAAATAAAAAGCCCCCAGCTTTCGCCAGGGGCTCCGGAGGGAGGAAAATGAGAGAGAGATCAAAGGAATCTGTAGCCCGTCCCGTGAATCGTCTCGATGTACTTGGACGGGTAGCGTTTCTCACCGAGCTTCTCGCGCAGTCGTTTGATGTGCACGTCAACCGTGCGGCTCGTCACGTAAACCTTCTTACCCCAAACGCGCTCCAGAATCTCCTGCCGCGTGAACACGTTCTCGCGATGCGAAGCCAGCAGGTACAGGAGCTTGAACTGGGTGTAAGTCAGGTCGATCGGCTTGCCAGCTTTCCAGACACGGTGCTCGTCCAAATCGATCTCGAGGTCGCGCACCTTGATCCGCCTGGAGCCAAGCTCCCTGATCCGACGGACGATTCCCTTGATCCGGGCCACCGTTGCTCGCGAACCGGTAGGCCGTACGATGAAATCATCGGCGCCTTCCTCGAAACCGCGAACGATGTTGCTCTCGTCATCGTACTGAGAGAACAGAATCAGCGCGATGCGCTTGGTGTCCAGATCCTGCTTGAGCTGACGAGCAATCTCCCACGCGTCCGAACCACACGTGTCGACATTCACCAGCACAGCAGCGGGTTTCTCCGACCGAACCAGCTCGACAGCCTCGTCGTAGTCAGTTACGTTCTCCAACTCGAAACCTTCCTGCACGAGCCGCTCCCGGAATTCATCCCCTTCCTTGGGGTTCCGGTCAAAAAACAGAATTTTGTTTGCCTTGAGGTCCATGATTTTCACCGTCCCCTGTCTACGTTGTGATCTTCTCATCGTTTTGCTTTGCTATCTACACCCACCTGCTTCCGGTGGGACCTCTCTCCCGCTCTCGCTCAAACCCTTGTACAATCATCGTGCCAAAATGTTCCGCGAATTTCATTTGCGCAGCAATTTCTTGTTTGCCATTACGGCCGAGCCCGAATCCTCCTGCTGAACAACCCGCAAACTTTTCGCTTTTCCCACATTACTCGCTTCCTGAATCCGGCGATTGCCTCAGAATCGTCCACTGCCGCAGCAGGTCTGTTCGATTTTCGTACATTCTACGTCGCCGGTGTCCGCATGTTTCCGCAAATGCCGCATTCGTTGCAATTCCGCAACGGTCCAAGCCTTAGGGTAATTGGATGCAAAACCATCCTCTGGGAGACACATCCCACTGGACGGATTGCACCACCCCCGGTGGAATTTGCTCCACCGGCAAGCACCCCTGACCTATTTCAGGATTTTTCCCCAGGCAACAGCTTCTGTGGGAGGCAACGACGGCGAGGACATCCGTTCCTCAACCCGCACAAGCAGGATCGCACGGAGGGCCTTGCCCCGAGGTCGTGCCAGGGAAGGAACGGCAAAAAGCGGAATTCTACCCGGATTCTGTAGAGAACAAGAACGGTGTCAGCTTCACAGTAAGCGCTGTCTTGCTCGACCTCTACGCGGCTCCGATAGCGTTACACAACTCCACACGCAAAACGCGGTACAATCCTTCAAAGCGCATGCACTTGTGAAGAACTCACAGCTTGGGGAATCCGAATCCAGCTGCAAGAGCAAATCGAACTCGGTAGTCGAACCTGGATCCCGTGTTCACTCAACGAGATTCACCAGGTCTCGCGTCACACTGGTTTCTCGTAGATCCGGTACTTCTTGTACACTCTTGCCCCGAGTGCCTGTGCAGCCCGGTTCATCATCCGGTTATCTTCGAGGATCCAGGAGAATTCACCCCAGCGGTGTCCCTTGCCAGTGCCACGGCGGTAGGTTTCCACGTAGAAAAGCGTTTCGATCCCGCGCAGCCGGTATTTGTGCACTACGCCCATCGTGAACACTCGGATGCCACTGATTTTGCGCATGTACCAGAGAAGTTTCGGCAGCCCGAATGGGAAAAGTCTGCCGTTGCGCACTTTGATGAGCGCCTGGTTAATGTCGGGCAAAGCCAGCGAAAAGCCCGCGGGCTCACCCTTGATTTCAGCAATCAACGCCAGGTCCGGATCGATCACCTGCTTCAACTCTTTCGCGATGTGCTTGATTTCCTCGTGCGTCAGCGGAACGAAACCCCAGTTCCGGCTCCACGCATCGTTGTAGATCTTGAAAACCGTCTCGACTTCTTCCCAGAAATGCTTCATGTTGACGCTGCGGAGGTGAATGTCGTCGCGCCGGCGGATGGCTTCCGACAGCCGCACCAGGCGCTCCGGGATCGGCTGGTCGGAGCTCATGAAGTAAGCGTACAGATCCTTGGCCTTCTCGAATCCGTAGCGCTCAGAGTATTCCAGGTAGTACGGCGGATTGTAGGTCATCAAGATGACCGGAGGACTGTCGAAGCCTTCGAGCAGAAATGCGCACGTGTCGTTTGTGGTGTAGTTCGTGGGCCCGCGCAGAACCTCCATGCCCCGGTCCTTCACCCACCCCATGGCCGTGTCAAAAAGCGCTGCGGCCGCGTCGTAGTCGGGCAACACTTCGAAAAACCCGAAAAACCCCGTTTTCTCGCCGTGAAATTCGTTGTGTCGGTTGTTCTGAATGGCAGCGATTCTTCCGACCACTTCGTCTCCCCGTCGAGCCAGGAAGAACTCCGCATCCGAGTGCAGGAAAAACGGGTTCTTCTTTTTGTTGAGCATGTTCTTCATGTCCAGGATCAGGGGCGGCACCCAGTTGGGGTCGTCCTTGTAGACTTTCCAAGGCAGAAGAATGAACTCCTTCAGGTCCTTTTTTGAACGGACCGGCTCGACGGTTAAATGAGCCATCTTGGTGCCTCCAAGCTCAGATGATGCCCAACTGCTTACCGACTTTTTCGAACACCCCCAACACGGTGTCCAGTTCCTCGTCTGTGTGTGTCGCCATGTACGACGTGCGGATCAGGGACATCCCCGGTGGCACCGCAGGACTGATGACGGGATTGGTGTACACGCCGTTGTCGAACAGCGCTTTCCAGAAGGCAAATGTGGTGTCGTCGTCGCCGATGATCACGGGAATGATCGGCGTTTCGCTGTTCCCAGTGTTGAATCCGAGCTCTTTGAAGCCCTTCCGCATTTTGTCGGTCACGGCCCACAGGCGCTCGCGCCGCTCAGGCTCCTTTTCCAGAATATCGAGGCAAGCCAGCACTGTGGCCACGGAGGCGGGCGGCGGGCTGGCGGAAAAGATCAGGCTACGCGAGTGGTGTTTGATGTAGTGGATGATCTGCTCGTCGCCAGCGATGAATCCACCGATGGACGCAAATGACTTACTGAATGTGCCCATCACAATGTCCACCTGGTCCTCGAGACCAAAGTGCTCCGCCGTACCGCGGCCGTGGTCGCCAAGCACGCCCACAGAGTGAGCATCGTCGATCATGATCCTGGCACCGTACTGTTTACCGAGCTCCACCATGCGGGGCAGGTCCACGATGTCGCCGCCCATGGAGAAGACGCCGTCCGAGACGATCAGCTTCCCAGCGTCATCGTCCTCGTGCATCTTCAACAGGCGCTCCAGGTCGTTCATGTCGTTGTGGCGGTACTTCACCGTCTTGCCAAAAGCGAGACGGCAGCCGTCCACGATGCTGGCGTGATTCTCGCGATCGGCGAAAATGAGGTCATCTTTTCCCACAATCGTCGAGATGGTGCCAAGATTGGTCTGAAAACCTGTGGAGAACACCAGGGCTGCCTCGCGCTGCATGAAGTCCGCGAGCCGCTCCTCCAGTTCCTCGTGCAAAGAAAGAGTGCCATTCAGGAAACGGGAGCCGGTGCAGCCGGTACCGAATTTCTCGATGGCGTCCTGAGCAGCTTTTTTGACGCGCGGATCCTGTGTAAGCCCCAGGTAGTTGTTGGAACCGATCATGATGACCGGCTTGCCGTTGATCACCACCTGCGTATCAGCCCCCGACTCGATCGGTCGAAAGTAAGGGTAAATCCCCGCTTCAATCGCTTCTTTGGCCCGTGTAAAGTTGTAGCACTTGTTGAAGAGATCCAATCTTCACCTCCATGTTTCGAAGGCCACCTGTCCGACTGAATTGCGTTCAATATAACACACCCCGCCCTGTCAGTCAAGGTAAAATTGGCGAAGCTGTAACAGGTCAAATCAGCCTACTGGAGGTGGAATTGAGATGCCGGGCAACCTCGAGCCAGAATCCAATTTGCTACCGCGGGGAAATTTTTCGAGGGCCGTAAACAGGAAGGAGAGTCTTGACAGGGAGCACCCGGAGCGACAGCCAGAGAGTGCCTGGATACGATCGGGATCTTCGAGTCGGCGCTTTCAGCCTTTTTCCGCGAGTGAGAGCCTGTCAAACAGGCTTCCCGGCAGCGTTGGTTTTCAAACCAACCCGCCGCGGAGGACGGCAAGGCAGCGCAGCGCCACATTCACCGGACCCGTCCAAAGACATGGGACTGTAGCGCCCCCAATTTCCCGGGAGGAGACAGCGCATTTTTGTCTTTTTACCCCGTGATCGTGCCCCCGGATCAGCAACCTCGATCAGCACGGAACAACTGCTACACCGCCTCAGGGTGCTCCTTGAAGTAGTTGATCACTTCTCTCAAAATGTCGTCCAGCGTGTAGGCGGGCTCGTAGCCAATGGCGGCGTGGATCTTGCTCAGATCCGGGATACGCACGCGCATGTCTTCAAAACCCTTCTCGTAGGCTTCTTCGTAGGGGATGAACACGATCTCCGAATTCGAGCCAGTCATCTCCTTGATTCGCTTGGCCAGATCCGCGATCGAAATGCTGTTCTGGCTTCCCACGTTGTAGATTTCGCCCACCGTGTTCGGAGAATCCATCAAGCCCATCAGGGCGCGCACGGTATCCTTCACAAAAGTGAAACTGCGAATCTGCTGACCGTCGCCGTACACTGTCAGCGGCTGCCCAGTGAGAGCCTGCCGAACCATTCTTGGAATCACCATCCCCCAACGCCCCGTCTGCCGCGGACCAACCGTGTTGAACAAACGGGCAACCGTGACCTGCAAATTCTTCTGCTTGTGGTAGGCAAAAGCAAGGTACTCGTCGATCGCTTTCGAGTCCGCGTAGCTCCACCGGCTCCGGGACGTAGGGCCAAGGATGCGGTCGTCGTCTTCCGCGAACGGCACTTTGTTGCTCTTGCCGTAAATCTCCGACGTGGACGCAATAAGCACACGACGCAGGTAACGATTTGCCAGCTTCAAAACGGCGTGCGTGCCCAGGATGTTGGTTTCGATCGTCCCCACCGGGTCGTGAACAATCAGTTCCACGCCAACAGCGGCCGCGAGGTGAAAAATGACGTCGCACTCGCTGACGAGGCGGTCCATGACCGTCTCGTTGAGGATGGTTTCCACAGCCACGCCGAAATTGGGATGCGAACGCAGGTGGGCGATGTTGTCCAGACTCCCAGTCGACAAATCGTCGATGACGTACACCGAATCCCCGCGCTCAAGAAGCGCCTCCGCCAAATGCGAACCGATGAACCCAGCACCACCGGTGATCAAAACGCGCATCGAATTCACTCCTTTCCTGGATCGCAACCAACACTTCCCTGTCGGCTAAAGCTACTGCCCCGTCTTCATTTTCGACACACGGAGAAGAATCGTGAGTAGTGTGTACAGGATAATCGCCTGGCCAACCATCACTGCACAGCCTGCCCAGGTCAGATACGGCAAAAGCACCGCACCACTGGCCACGCCAACGTTGACCAGGTAAATGAACGTCACAGCCTGCCTCTCGGTCATGCCCAGAGCCACAAGGCGGTGCGAAAAATGGCTCTGATCGCCCACAAACAGGGGCCGTCCTTCACGCCAGCGAATTGCCATTACCGAAAGCGTGTCGAAAATCGGCACGCTCAGAACAAGAAGCGGCATCACAACGGGCGCCACAGTAGGACTGTTCGGCCCGATGTAAGAGGCCAGAATCGTCGTGGCGCCGAACAGAAAACCGAGCGTCAGGCTTCCCGTGTCGCCCATGAAGATCTTGGCCGGGTAGAAATTGTACCGGAGAAAGCCGAGGCTGGCCCCGACCAGGCTCGCCAGGAGAAAAGCCATGTAGTCTTGACTGAGCGTGGCTGTAACCACCAGAAAAGCCAGTCCGGAAATGACCGCCACACCAGCAGTCAGGCCGTCCATGTTGTCGAGCAGGTTAAACGCGTTCGTGATGCCCACAATCCAGAGGATGCTGAACACGACGTCAAGAACCTGCCCCGGCAGAAACTGCGTGCGCACGCCGGTGAGAACGACCGCCGTAGCCACTGCGAACTGCACGGGAAATTTGGTGCGGTAGTCCAGCCGTCCTTTGCGAACATCGTCTGCAAGGCCGAGGAGCGCCACCAAAGTGGCCCCGCCGAGCAACGCGAGCAACTTCGGTGCGACGCCTGGCAAGCGGCTGGTCCAGTCAGGGTAAGATGGAAAGAGCTCGACCACACGGGGAAACTTCCCAAGCAGCCAGAGTCCGGCCAATCCCAGCCCGACTGTGGCGACGAAACTTCCCCAGATGGCTACCCCGCCGAGAAGTGGGACAGGCTCCTGGTGAATCTTGCGTTCCCCAGGCAGGTCGTAGATCCCTCTGGCCAACGCCAGGCGTCGTACGAAGGGAACGAGCGCCAGGGACACCAGTGTCGAGAAAAGAACGGTAGCCGTGAGCAGAACGGTTTTCACAGGAAACCTTCAGTCTTTGCCGGGAAGGATAGTCGGATGCCCAGATTGCCTCTCTCAGCGGACGATCGCCAGCTTTCCCAGCGCGGAAACGCTCTTCTCGCCGGACCTGGCCGTGATCTTGTACAGGTACACTCCGTTAGCCAGTTCGTCGCCCTCCTGGTCGCGACCGTCCCAATCGAAGGCGTTGTAGCCGGCAGCACCGTCGGCAGCTTCCGTCTCCCACACCTTTCGGCCGGAGAGCGTGAAGACGCGGATGGTCACTTCGTCCGCCGGAAGCGACAGAAAGTAGGTAAAGGTGGTGAAATTCGCAAACGGATTGGGGACGTTCAAAACGTGGGAAATTTCGAGCTCGCCAGCAACGCGGAGGACCAGCCATTCCTCGGAGCGATTTCCGGCCAGGTCCCAGGCCGTGACCTGAAGAATGTGGCTGCCTGGCTCAAGTACAGGCCTCAGACTCACCGAAGCACTGATTTTGCCTTCAGCTTCGTCTTCGAAGTGCCATTCCAGAGCCGGTTCCGAGGATGGTGTGAGCCGCTTGTCGTCGAGAAGAATTCGCAAGCGGGAAGTGTCCTTCGGAGAAAAAACGCCCTGGTCGCGAATCTCCACGCGAAGAATCGGCGTCGGGGCGACGTGATCGCCACTCAGGAGCGGTTCTCCGTCGGCAAAGACGCGAATCACCGGCGCCGTTGAATCCGGCGCGACCAACACATGCGCCGCGGCAAAATTGTTGGACTCATCCAGCTCAACAAGCTTATCCCCAGGGTCCAGCACCACACGCACCGGATGATTTCCGGGCGGTTCACGAACCTGCCAGTTCCACCGCACGCGGAACGTACTGTCGGGCAAGAGAGGCGGGATGACCGCCGGTTCGAGCACGTTGCGCCACAGCCCTTCTTCGTCACGGACCTGCAAGGCGGCAACGCAGGTGTCCGATTTTGCCGGTCCCCAGTTCCGAACCAAGACACTCACG
>JAADFT010000133.1 GCA_013152765.1 Calditrichota bacterium
TGTTCAGGCCCAGCGTCGCTCAAGGCCAAATGAGTGACAACCGCAGGCATCCAGCGAGTGTTGGCATTCTTCTCGGACTCAACCCAAAGAGAAATTACGACATTCTGGTGTAGCAGAACAAGAATCGCCTGCGAACAGCAGAGAACAACGTGCCGCTCCAGACCTGGCAGGGCATCCGGGTGCCGTCCTGAAAAAGCGGACACTGAAGGAGATCCAGCCCGAAATGGATGCAGGCACTTCAACCGGACAAAACGAAACAGAAATCCACCGTGGGCTCAGCGCCGTTGGTCTTCGTTCAAGATTCGTCAACAGCGGTTGGCCCAAAGGCCTGCTGCAACGGAACTGCCACTGTGCTGGGCCCCAGGATTTTCGGCTCCTCTCCTCCGTACAGAACCACTGACAAACGCAAACGCTCGCCCAGGACCCCTTTGAGAAACGCCAGGGAACGAAAACTGGATGACGGCAGGTTCACAGAAGTCTTAACTTCAAAGGCGACAACCTGCTCACCTTTGACCAGGAGGAAATCCACCTCGTGGCCCTGGTGAGTTCTCCAGTAGTAAAGCTGGAGATCGCCAGAACCTGCATTCATCCATTTTCTGAGCTCTCCCGCCACCCAGGTCTCAACGATTGAGCCAAACTTTGCTGAATTCCTAACGCTCTCCCAGGTATTCAGCCCCATCAGGTGGCACACAAGCCCCGTATCGATGAAGTAGATTTTGGGTCGTTTGACAACTCGTTTCCCGATATTCACGAAGTACGGGTACACCCGGGATATTTGGAACGTTGTTTCCAGAAGTCCAATGTACCGCCGGACGGTCATTTCCTGCATTCCCAGCTCCCGGGCTACTTCCGCCACGTTAAGAATCTGTCCGGTCCTCGAAGCAAGCACCACGAGCAGCCGGTTGAAATCCGGAATCCGGTGAATATTTGCAATTTCGCGAATGTCGCGGTTGAGATACGTCTCCTGGTAGGAGCGAAACCACTCCAAACGGGCGCCTGCATCCATCAACAGGCGAACGGGTGGAAAACCGCCCCAGAGAATTTCGTCATGCCAGGGGTAGGCAGAAGAAATCTTCGCACGACGCTCCAGTGCATCGAGTAGCTGAGACGCATTTGCAACCGCGAAAATTCCTTTCAGCCAGGTTGGTGGCGGCTGTTCGGCAATTTCGCGCCAGGCAAAAGGCAGGAGTTCGACGATGGCGACTCGCCCGGCCAGGCTCTCGCCAATTTTCGCCAAGGTAAGGAAATTCGCCGACCCGGTGAGAAGAAATCGCCCTGGCTCACGCCGCTGGTCAACGGAAAGCTTGACGGCGCGCAGAAGGTCAGGTACCCGCTGTATTTCGTCGATGAAAACAGGCCCCTCAGCGAAACCCCGGAGCCAGCCGTCTGGATCGGAAGTGGCCGCTGAGAGGGTAAGCGGGTCGTCGAGCGTCGCGTAGCGCGCAGGCCATGCCGTCGATGCCAGGTACTGCGCGAGCGTAGATTTCCCCACTTGGCGTGCTCCGATCAGCGCCACAACAGGGAAGTTCTGCAACAAGCGCAGAAGCCGTTTTTGGACGAACCGGGGTTTCACGGTGTAAATCTAACAAGCTATTTTGGAAATTCCAACAGAAAATGTTGGAATTTCCAACAGCAGCTGTTCGAATTTCACAGAAGAGAGGGGACCTGCCACCAACCGGGCAGGCCCGGAAAGATGGCAGGCCTTCCCTCCCAAATCTTAACGGCGTGGATCTGCCTGTCTCAGACCTTCGGCAACTCCCACGGCTTGCGGTAGTGCGCCAGCACGAGCTGCTCCGCCTCCGGGTCGCCGACAATTTGCTCCTTCTTGGCATCCCACTTTACGTAGCGGCGCAACCGCACCGCAATGTTCGCCAGGTGGCAAGCAATGACCGACTTGTGCCCGATCTCCACCTCCGCCACCGGTTTCTCACGCGTCTTGACCGCGTTCAGGAAATTCTTCACGTGTGTGAAGGAGTAATCCCTGGAACCGCCCTGCCGCGGAATGGGCATCATTCGGTAAATCCGCTGCGGCCGGTTGATCTTGTCGGTCTCGGAGTGAACCTCCCAGCCGCCGCGATCGACCACCAGAATCCCGTTCTGCCCGTGGAATTCCACGCCGTGCTCGCGCTGCCACGGTCCCACTCCGCAGCCGATCATGTGTTCCCAAACCATCGAGAAGCTCGGAAACTCCACAATCGACTGTTGCGTGTCCGGAGTCTCCATGATGTCGTTCGGGTAGCCGTACTTTCCGCCGATGGCCATCGCACCCACGGGATCCTCGCCCATGGCCCACATCACCACGTCCACCATGTGCGCACCCCAGTCGGTCATCAGACCACCAGAGTAATCCCAGAACCAGCGGAAGGTAAAATGGAAACGCGCGGGGTTGAAGGGCCGCTTCGGAGCCGGACCGAGCCAGAAGTCGTAGTCCACGCCTGGAGGGGGTGTTCCGTCCGGCGGGTTGCCAAGACCACCCTTCCAGTCCAGGTAAGCCCAGGCACGGACCATCCGGATTTTGCCGAGCTTGCCGGACTGCACGAACTCCACCGCCTTGGCAAAGTGTTCCGCGCTGCGCTGTTGCGTTCCGACCTGCACGATCCGGTTGTACCGCCGCGCCGCATTGACCATCGCACGACCTTCCTGGATGGTCTTCGCCAGGGGCTTTTCCACGTACACGTCCTTGCCAGCCTGGCAGGCCATGATCGTCGGCAAAGCGTGCCAGTGGTCCGGCGTGGCGACGATCACCGCGTCTACGTCCTTCCTGTCGAGAATCCTGCGGAAATCCTTGTAGCCTTTGGGACGCTTCCCCTGCGTGGCCTCCACCTTGTCCTGGCCCTTCTTGAGCTGCGACTGATCCACGTCGGCAATGGCCACGATGTCCACTTCGCCGGACCGCATGAAATCCCCAAGCAGACCGCGTCCGCGACCGCCACTTCCGATCAGCGCAACCGCAAGCCGATCATTGGCGCTCGCTTTCTTCTTTGGAGCAGCCTCGGCTTCAGCCGCCGCAAAAGCCGACCCCGCTACGACTGATCCTGCCATCGTCTTGGCAGAATTTTCGATGAACTCCCTGCGCGTCATTCCGCTCATGGTGCCTCCCTTTCGCTTTGACCGCCATTTACGCACCAGTGCACAGTCGGACCCCGCGCACCCACCGTTCCAACGAAAAACCAGCACCCTGCTTCTTCGGCCCGAACTGCGCGCCCAACCGCAAAAACCCGCTGCCAGCCTCGCCAGGTACTCCCGTGCGCTGAGCCGCGAGCTCTGCAAACCGGTTCAAGAAGAAACCCACCCCCAGGTGAAAATTCGGGTACCTAACCAGAAAGAGCCAAGCAGGCGCCGTCAGTTCGATCCCACAGAAGCTCCCTCGCCTCTCCTACAGAGACATGTGCCGGGCCCCCGCCCGAGGCCAGTGTGCGCAGGATCCGTCTGAAAATGTCCATCAGGTAGGTGGCCGTGTGTGGACCGTAGAACGACATCAGCCGCGTTTCGTACTCGTTCAACGAGTAGTACTTGTCCGGAACAACGTAGCCAATGTAACCGCCGTTAAAGCTCGTTACAGTCAGCTTCAAACCCAGCGAGTCCGCCGTGCGTCGCAGCACATTCGTCAGCTCGCCACTCCAGTCGGCCGGAGCACTCAAGATCACCAAGCTGTCGAGCAGCACACCGTTGAGCCAGGCCTTTCCGGGCTTTAGCAGCCACCGCCCCAGCCAACTGGTGAGGCGGAAATTCTGGGAAATGCGCAGTTGGAGAGTCCCCGGGAAAAGCGGCACACGCAACCCTCGCAGCGTGATTCTACGACGGGGTTTGAGCTCCGGAACACGTACCAGCACACTTTCCGCCAGGGCCTGGCCGATCGCCCGTGCCTTAGCGTAGCCGCTTCCCGGTCCTCGCGGCCGGTGACTGCCCACCCCACCGGCGGCGTAGAGCGCGAGCACGCCGAGGCGTTTCTCAATGTACCGACACCAGGCGCCCGGCCAGTCGCCCGAAAAGAGAAAATTCCCGGCCGGGAGCACCGTTGAATGGGCCGCGTAGCTGCCCAACACAGCCACGGGAGCACCGCTCCGGTAAGCAACCACGAAAGTGAACACCGAGTCGATGGTGCCCGCTTTCCCCACAAGGCGATTTGCCGTGTACTGCGAAGCGCTGAACTGCCCGTACGCGACCGCTCCTGGAGCCACAGCGGCGAATGCGCGGCGGACTGCAGCTACCGAGCTGTCAACCAGCATGTTCACCACGCGGCGATCGTAGTTGCCCGCGAACATCTTCTGGATGGGTCCCCTGCCCCAGCCGCCAGGACCCGAATGCGTGTGCGTGGCGCTGAACACAATTTCACGCGGAGAAAGTCCGGGGTGCACCCGAAGCGAGTCCAGAATTTGGTCAGTGACCTGGCTTGGCACGATCAGAGCGTCGAGGGTGAGGAAACAAACGCGACAGCGGCCGGCCTCGACCAGCAAAGCCCGGGCAAAAAGACTGTCGTGAACCCCAAGAGAAGGCTTGCCCTTGCGAGCTCCGTACCCTGCCAGTGGCGTACCCACTGGAGGCGTAATCGAGGCCTTGCCTACCCCCACACGGACAGGGGCATCGTTGCAAACGGGTGCTTCTCGCGTTTCTTCTTCGAAAGCAGACAGGGTCTTGCGGTAGTGCTTCGTCCTGGAAGGCCACTTCTTGTTCACAGGCCGTACAGACAGGAACAGCAGACCGAGGGAAATCAAAACGAAAAAGACCAGAACCCTGCCAAGCCAGCGAAAGAAGCCCACTGTTTTCTCCGGATCAGTTCGAAATCGCCAGTTTGCTGGTTACTCCCCAGCTTGAAACCACTTCCTCTTGCCCCCTCCGTTCAGAGCAATCTGATCCAGCACCAACAGGAAATTCTGCACAAGACCGCAGGGCCGTGAGCTCCAGCCTGTTGCACTGGTTGAGCGTGTCAACGGATGTGCGAAGGCACGAACATCACCCACCCGGATTTCTTCTGGCCGGGCTGCACAATCAAAAGGTGCGACTCTTTCACGAACCCTTTTACGTAGAGGTTGTGGGCATCCGTGGAACACGTTTGATTTTCCATGCAGAACAGCGGTTTCGTCGGCGGCGTGTAGACGACAGCGTGTGTGAAATCCCTGCTCGCGGGCAGCACCATGCGAATGCCCCGATCGCGCGCCTCCCACCCCATTGGTTCTTCCGGGGTCATGCCCCAGAAAACGTCGTCCAGGTCGAGCTGCGAAAGCGGTGTCGGTTTCCGCACGTCGTAGGGAGTGCCATCCAGGGGTTCAAGCTTGCCGGTTGGCAGCAACCCCACGGCCTTCATGAGGGCCTTGGCCGGCACCCAGATAAGCGTGCTGTCGCGCTTGCCGAGCAGGTTGAAGTACGGATGCGTGGCAAATCCGTACGGTAACGTCCGCTTGTCTCGATTGGACACTTCGTAGGTGATCCTCAAACCACGTGGTGTGAGTGTAAAGGTGAGAGAAAGCCGCGACTGCCAGGGGAACCACTTGTACTGAGGCGTGCCCGGGGCGAAGTCAATCCAGGTACGCACTGTGGCTGCAGTGTCCGTCACAACGGGGGCCTCATACGACCAGGCTTTGTCCAAAACCAGCCCGTGTATGAAGTGCTCGTGCCAGTTGGGCTTGAAACGGTAAGTCCTGCCTTCCCAGACAAATTGCGCGTTACGAACGCGGTTCGGCGTCGGGTAGAGAATCAGGGTACCGTAACCTCGTCCCTGAAGCTGGCGCAACGAGTCAGGCTGCCGTAAAAGCTCGACTCCTCCGTACTTGAACGAGAACATGTTGCTGCCGCCTTCGGGACAGATCTTCACTTCGACGGCCTCGGAGGGATCGTCGGCGTGGTAAGCAAGGGTAACGATGTGCCAACCGGTGGCGGGGTCCTCCACGACTCGCGCCAGAAACTTCGGCTTCTCCGCCTTGCTGCAACCGCCTACCAGCAGCAACGCGAGCCCCGCCAGAAGCAGTACGTTTTTCCGCAACATGTTCGCTTTCCTCCCTTGCTGCCCGCTCACTGCAGCTTGCACCCCCTCTCCAGATCTTCACCTGGACAAAAGTTACAACTTCTCCGCACCAGTGTCAAGTAGATCAACAGCGTAAGTTCGGCCTCTGACAGCAACAAATGTCGAGAGCATGCGAGTCAGCCTCTGCTCCCCCGAAACGCCAAAGCCTTTTCTGATTATGAACAAGATCCTGTGACCACTGCTCGCTTCCGCGGGATGTTAGGAAACCATCTTGAATCCCAAACGAGCGGTTCATGCCAGTGGTCGAAACGCCGGGGAAACAACATGTCAAAAAGCCCGGCGCATTTGAACGCCTACGAGGGTTTGAGGGAAGACACGGTTTGGCGAGAGAGAAGAGGAAACAACTACGAGAACCGAGGATGGATCACCAGGTTGACGTTTGTGTGAGGAAATTGCGCAGTCCTACACAGCTTGCCCCTCTGCAGAGTGTCGCTGACCTCGCGCGGGCAGCAAACGCCACCCCACCCGCGCCGGGAAGAATGCCTTGTGGACCCAGCTTACGTCAAAAGACGGAAGCCTCGGCCTTTTTTGCTGAAGCGAGACCGTTCTCTTCGAAAAGCGGTACGTAGCGGCTGTCGCTCCGCTGGATGTGTTTCACCAACCACTGGCGCAGAAAAGCCATCATTTCCATTGGCAGCCTTGTTTCCCCCTTCTCGAACTTCTCCTGAAAATCCGCTACTTTGGACACAAAGTCCTGGTGCTGCTGTTCGTGAATTCTCGCTTCCGGGTACCCGAACTCGCGGAAATACCTCTCCTCCGTAGCAAAGTGCACTTTGGCGTAGTCAGAAAGCCCTTGCAGAATCCTCTGCAGTGCCTCAGCAGTGTGTTTTTCCTGCACAGCAGTGTAAAGTTCGTTGATCAGGTCAACCAGCTTCTTGTGCTGCGCATCGATTTCCGGAATTCCAAGCTCGAGAGCCCCGTCCCAGCGAACATACTGCATCCCTTCACCTCCTTCTCTGTCCCGACCGGCCTCGGTGATCTTACGCGCTCCACCTGGCGGGACGACTGACAGGCTTTGAAAAGCGCTACAGACGCTCGCCCAGCGGAAACCGCAGCTCACCCTTCCAAACGCTTCTTCCAAAATCTTCGGCCGAAACGAGTCAATCTTGAGCAGCCGGCCAGATCCGGGGTCCTGGTGCGTAGCAACTGCAGATCGAAACTCGGCAAGCATGTGGCGTGCCTGGCGTCACTGCGATCCCCACTGCATCCTTCGCGTTCGCGCAGCTCAATCTGACGACATGAGGATGCTGGCGATTTCCGCCTCAGCTAAACTTGCCCGGGCACATGCTCTTCCGAAGGGCACTGGGATGTGCACCTCAGTTGCAAGGCCCTGTCCTGTTTTTTTCTCTGCTTCAGGAGAATGCACTGCAACAGGTTTGGCTAAACAAGCATGGCTGGCGCGACAGCTGGAGCTGCTTTAAACAAGGAAAGATTGACGACAGAACGTTTTGTGGCAGGACCTGCGTCCACCCCCGGATAAGAAAACAATCCGTTTGAGGCCCCCCTCACTCCTTCTTGCCGGCCGCCTTCTTGTTGCGCTCGGACAGAAGTTGTGTGAGCCAGCCGACCTCCTCCTCGTGTCCGCGGAACGAGTCCAGAATGTCAACCAGGCTGGTGCTGTCGAGGATCTCGAGCATCATCTTCTCTACACGATTCATCACTTTACGAATCTCGCAGTCATCCCCGAGTTTGCAGTCGCGGCGGCTTTGCAAACAGTTAAACAGAGGCGAAGACCCTTCGGTCGCTTCGATGATTCGCCGCAGCGTGATTTGTTCCGGAGGTCGCGCAAGAGCAAAGCCGCCCTTGGCCCCGCGGTACGAGGTCACCAGGCCCGACCTGGCCAGTTGCTGAAAAACCTTGGCGAGGTAAGTTTCGGAGACGTTTTGCGCGTTGGCGATGTCGCGTACGTAGACAACTTCACCGGGATCTTTCAACGCGAGGTAAAGCAGCCCATGAATCGCGTATTCTGTCCCCATCGAAAAGTGCATGATCACTCCTGCCCGAAAATTCCGTTGATAGTGGACTCAAGATGTCTTAATTTAGCCGAAAGCAGGCACCAAAGCAAGGTTTTTCTCGCTTCGGAACGACCAGCGCGTTGACCTTGCAACTTGAAGCCAGCCGACCTCTAAGTTGGGGCGTTACAGAAAAAGAAGAAAAAACTCGTGGACCACCAGCACCGAAACCTGTCGTGTCATTTTCTCGGGATTGGCAGCAACCTCCGTCCGAGGGAGAACTTCCCAAGGATTGTGGACGCGCTGTTGCGCCTCGGTCCCAGACTTGCCCTGAGTCGTGTGATCGAAACCGAGCCAGTTGGCTTTCCGAGCGAGAACCAGTTCCTGAACGGCGTCGCCGCGCTGTGGACGAACCTGTCGCCCGAGCAGCTCAAGAAAGCCTGCGTGGCCATCGAAGAAAAACTGGGTCGCGACCGCACCGACCCTCGTCGCAAATTCCGTGACCGTCCCGCCGACATTGACATTCTGTTCAGTCTCGCCCCCTCAAACCCGAGTGTGCCCTGGTCCTCTCTACCGAAAGAGAGTTACGTTCGGTTACCGCTTCTCGAACTTCTCTCCCATCTGAGACTGGTTTCCGCCGAGGTCGTGCCCGAGTTGCCGCCCGGAGTACCTCTGCGCGTGGGTGGAATCCTACTCGGCGAGGCTCCGGCCACCATCCACCGGGATGACCGCACCGGTGATGTAGTAGTTGTCGAGCACCGCTTTTAGGGCCAGGTAGATCGCCTCCGGTCCGCCTTCGACGCCGAGTGGCGTCTTGCTCAACACCGCCCGACGGTTCTCTTCAGTGTGTTCCTCTCTGAAAAGAATCGGTCCCGGGGCAATCGCGTTCACCTTCACGTCGGGAGCGTAGCGTTTCGCAAGGGATCGCGTCAGGTTCGCCAGTCCCGCCTTGGTGGCGCAGTAGGTGGCGAAATCCGGATTCGGCCTTTCGGCGTAGATGTCGGTCAGGTGGACGATGTCGGCCGGTTTCTGCGGGGACGCTCGCAGGAGATCCAACAGCTCCCGGTTCAGCACGTACGGAGCCAGCATGTGTACGCGAAAGAAGCGCTCGAACAACGCAACGTCTTCGTCCAGATTCTCGGCGGTCTCGCTGAAGGCCGACGCGTTGTGCACGATCGCGCGCAGCGACGTTGTGGCGGCACGGATTTCCGC
>JAADFT010000134.1 GCA_013152765.1 Calditrichota bacterium
GAACGGGGCTTGGAAGTGCACCGCAACCTCTGACCGAAGACCACGCCCCCACCTCGCTGGGTTCCCATCCAAATTAGCCCCGGAATCGATTTCGGAGCGGAGTGGTCAAACCGAACCTCCCTCGCCGAGTCAAAGCTCGCTCTACACCTCCGTCCACGACGGCGGACGGTCAAACGCAGCCGTGGAATTCACTCCCCGGCGTTGTGGTCGCAGCCGGACTTTGCCACCGTTCTGCGAGCGGAAACGCGAGCTTTTGCCCTCCCGCCAGCCCTGTAGGTCCACTCGCTCGTTCACAGTTTCACACCGAGCCGTCCCAGGATGCCAGAGTAGAGAATGTGCACCGGACTGGCAGGGTGTCCACGAACCGTCGCCCTGCCCTCTCGCAGAAGCCGCCGCGTTTCCGGGAGATTGGCCGCCTTCACCTCCACCCACACGCTGCCGATTTCCCAGGGAACGTGGGCGTCGCTTCCGGCTGTCACTGCCCGGCCTAACCTGCGAGCCAGGGCCTCCGCCCTCTCGTTTCCCTCTCGCGAGTAAGTGCGGCCGTTCCGCGTTTCAATCAACAAATCGGGAAAGTACTCGAGTAACTTGAGATTTTTGAACGCCCAGCGACGGTAAGCAAACGGGTGAGCCACCGCAGCCAGCGCATCCTGGTCTCTCACCTGCTCCACCACAGCGTCCAGTTCTGTACCGGCAACGGGAGCTCTGAGAAACAGACACACCACGTCGCCAATCGGTTCACCCTGCCAGGTTACGCGCACCTCCTGGCCAGGGATGAACAACAGTCCGGCTTCCTCGACCGCACTGCGCACAGCATTCCAGCCGTCCGTCGTACCGTGGTCGGTCAGCGCCACGCCGTCCAGGCCCCTCCGCTGGGCCCAGCGAACAATCGAATGAGGACTGTTTGTCGCGTCGTGCGAGAAACACGAGTGCAGATGAAGATCCAGTCGCACCGGGTCTGCCTCGTCGCCTTGTCTTCCCGTCCTGGGGCTCATCCGTGTAACCCGGCGGACCGGGAAGTGTTCCTGACCGGCGCGAGCAGCGCTCAGAGGGTGAGCAGGGTCACAGGGGAAAATCAGCTCTCTTCCTGAAGCTCCGTTTCGGAGGTGCCGTCCCGCGACAGGCGCGCACGTCGTGACTTTCTGGGTCGAACCGCTTCCGGCCGTGATGTCTTCCCTTCCTGCCCCAGCAGTCCTTCGATTGCTTCCAGAAGCTGGGGCGGTTCGAAGGGTTTCTGCAAAAACACCACGTCCGCGCGTTCCAGGGTGGCAGGGTCAATTTGCGAATCGGTGTAGCCGGACATCAAGACGAACCGAACGCCAGGACGAACAGCCTGAGCAGCTTCCAGCAGCGCCTGGCCGCCGAGCTGAGGCATGACCACGTCGGTAACCACGACGTCGATTCCGCTTTCGTACTTCTCCAGAATCTCCAGCGCTTCCTGTCCGTCTCCGGCCAGCAACACTGTGTACCCCTGACCCCGAGTGGCAAAACCCCGCACGACTTCCTCGTCCTCCACAAGCAGCACGGTAGCGTTTCCCCGCTTCATGGTTACCTCCTTCCGTTCGGAGGCAGGCTGAGTGCGCTCCCGCGCCACTCTGGGCAGGAAAATGCGGAACGTCGTCCCAACCCCCTCCTGACTCTCCACGTCGATCAGCCCCCCGTGCCGGCGAACAATCGTGTACGCTGTTGCCAGCCCGAGGCCGGTCCCCATTTCCTTGGTGGTGTAGAAAGGCTCAAAGATCTCTTCCCGTACGCCTTCCGGCAGGCCGTGTCCGGTGTCCTCCACGGTCAGCTCCACGTAGTCGCCCGCCGGAATGCTGATTTCAGCAGTTCGCCTGCCCGTCTGGAGCTTTCTGTTGCCGGTGCGAATGACGATCTTGCCCCCTTCGGGCATGGCCTCGCGTGCGTTGACGACCAGGTTGAGCAACACCTGCTCAAGCTGCCCTCTGTCCACCTCCACGGGCCACAAGTTGGGCGCCAGCTCCAGGTTGAGCCGCACGTCTTCCCCGAGCAAACGGGCGAAGAGGTTTTCGGAATCGCGGACAATTTCATTTAGGTCCAGCACTTCCACCTGCGACACCTGCTTTCTGGACAACGCCAGCAGCTGCCGCGTCAGGTTCGCGGCGCGGTCTGCCGTCCTGACGATCTCCTCGATGTCGTTCCGGCGCGGGTCGTCTTCAGGCAGATCCATCAGCACGAGTTGCGCGTAGCCGCGAATCGCCGTGAGCAGGTTGTTGAAGTCGTGCGCCACACCCCCGGCAAGCCGCCCGATCGCCTCCATTTTCTGCGCCTGCAGGAGTTGCCGCTCCAGCAGACGTTTTTCGGTCTCGTCGTGAACCATGCCGACGATGTGTGTGACGCGGCCCGAAGCGTCTTTCAGCGGCGTTCTGGCCACATCCACCGTCCTGTGGCCGGTCTTGAATTCGTAGCCTTCCTCGGTTTCCAGAGGTTCCCCTGTCCGCACAATTTCGTCGAACAGCCACTTCACCCGACTGGCAATTTCCGGCGGGAACAGGTCGTCAGGCGTCTTCCCGGTGGGATCCTCGCCCAGCAGCTCCACCACCTTCGGGTTGGCCATCTCGTAGCGGTAGGTGCCGTCCTTTCCCACACTGACCAGGTAAATGCCGTCGCCAGCGTTCTGGAAAATCGCTTCGAAACGCGCCCGGCTCTGGCGCAGTTCTTCTTCTGCCCGCACTCGCTCTGTCACGTCGCGCACCGTACCCTGCACAGCCCGCTTCCCGCCCAGCTCAATCACCGAGACCGAGAACTCGCAGTACCGGATTTCACCATCCTTTCTGACGACACGCGCCTGGTAGCTCGAAACAACAGACAACCCCTGCTGACGTCGTCTGCCGTACTCTTCGACCAGGGGGCGATCGTCCGGATGAATCAGCGTGAACGGGTCCATGGCGTAGAGCTCTTCGCGAGTGTAACCAGTGAGCTCCGCGGTCTTCTCGTTCACGTACAGGAATTGTCGGCCCCGGTAGATGTAAATCCCGTCCAGGGAGTGCTCCACCAGAACCCGGTACTTCTCGTCGGCCTCATGCAGGGCCAGCTCCATCTCGCGCCGCCTGGCGCTGGCCACAACCTGGCCCATCAGCTCCGCAACCGCCGAGGCAAAACTGACTTCCTCTCCGTACCAGCGCTTCCGGGGCTGTGTGTCTTCGAAACAAACCACGCCAACAAGCTTTCCCTCCACACGCACAGGCACATCCAGCATCGCCTGGATGCCCAGCGGTTTCAGGTACTTCGGCGCGAAATCCGCGGTCCGCGGGTCTTCGGTGGCCACGGAAGCGTCGATGGCCAGCCCGCCCTGTAAAGCGTCCCGGTACCGCGGCACGTCGCTCAGGCGAAATGTTTCGCCGCGCACGATTTCGTTACGGCTGTGGATGTAGCGTGCTTCGCAACGCATTTCGTCACCGTCCGGATCGAGCAACCAGGTGCTGACGTACTCCACGCCGAGCGCCTTGGCGGTGTCGCGAACCAGTCGCTGCGAGGCCACGGCCAGATCGCCCGCAAACAGCTCAGGCACCGTGGCGAGTTGCACGAGCGTCTCTTGAAGGCGTTGCTTACGCTCGTTGCGAGCCGCCTTCTCACGCTCGCGCTCCTTCCGTTCGCTGATGTCCCTGACAACAACCTGCACCAGCGCCCGCCCCCCGTTCGCCTCCACACGTCGAGCCATGACTTCCACGTCGGCAAGGCTGCCATCCAGGCGAACGATTCTCTCCTCGATGACGGGGGCCTCAACAGGTTCGTCCCGGTTCAGAAGAGCGTCGATGCGGCGCTGAACCATTTCCCGGTCTTCCGGGAGGATGAAGTCCAGGATCCGCCGGCCAATCATGTCGGCCGCTGTCTTGCAACCCACGATTCGAGCAAGAGCGGTGTTGGCGTACAAAATCCGCTCGCCGTTGTGCAGCATGATGCCTTCGGGACTCATCTCCACAAGCGAGCGGTACTGCGCTTCCGACCGCTTCAGGGCTTCCTGCATCCTGCGGCGCGCGCTCACGTCTCGAATGATGGCCTGAATCAAAAGTGACTTCTTCGAGTGGTGCACAGCCGACAACGTGACTTCTGCGTGGAACCGCTGCCCCCCGAGCCGTGTGTGCACCCACTCGAAGCTCCTGGTCCGGCCCTTTTCGACCTCAGCCAGCACGGCTCCAAGCGTTTCGCGAGCAGACCGACCGTCATCCAGAGTTGCAGGGGAAAGATCCCACAACGTCTTGCCCAGAAGCTCTTCGCCACTCATTCCAAAGAGCTTCTGCGCCCGGGCGTTCGCTCGCACGACCCGGCCTTTCTCCAGGATCAAAATTCCCTCGCCGGCGTGGTCGAACAGCGAGCGGTAGAGTTCCTCGCTGTTCTCCAGCAGTTGCGTGTTTCGCTGGAGGTTTGCTGTTGCCCAGAGGAGCACAAGCAGCCCACCCACAAGCAGCATCAGGTGGACCATCCACAGGGACTTGCGGAAATTGGCCCCAAGGGTCTCGATTCTGAACATCGGGAACGTGACGCTGATTGCCCACGAGACGGAAGCGTTTTCCGGCCTGTAGACGTACCGAAAGGACTGGATGCCCAGGTAATCCACACGGTCCCAGTAGATCTCGCCAGGGCTCAGTGTGGCCAACGCGTGTTTTTCCCACGCGTCGGGGATTTCGCCAACCCCGTCCGGCTTAGTGCGAACAATCCGGATGATCTCGTCCGAATCAGCTCGCGTCCACTGCTGGACCATCGCAGTGGGGCCGCTCCAGCTTGAGTCGTCCGCCTCCAGCACCAGCTCAAAAGCCTCCGCGTAAGCGTTGGCGTGCTCGAGCGCGACACGCTCCAGCTGGTTCCGGTGCTGACGGAGGCTCCAGACCAGTGACGCAAACACCACTCCTGTCAGGGCGGCCAGCGAAATGAGGACGTAGGCGAGAACGTCCCTCCGGGAGCGCTGGGCAAACAGGCCAGCACCACGATCCTGGTGGCGCAAATGGAGAAACATGAATCCCGAACTACCTTTCTGTTGTACGTCCTCTCGGTCCTGGGTCAGCAACTCACTCGCGGTAGGAGGTGGGTCTCAGCCGGAGGGCAACTCTGCACAGGAAGGCACTTGCCGCTCGAGGACATCGGCTAAAGCGTGTCGGTACACGCGAATCTTCTGAAAGTGGTGGACACCTTCCGGCCAACCTTGAACACCACCTGGCCGGCCTCTGTCCAGAGAACCTGCCCATACCGCACCTTTGGCTGGGCATCCTGCAAGCTTTGTACCAGCTCAGGCACCCGTCTGTCTGGCACCGCTCGGAGGCTGCTGCTCCCCTGCCGTTCCAGGCCCCACAATAAAAAACCGCCACCCAGATTTCGGATTCGGGTGACGGTTGCGTGTGCGGTAGATTTGTCAGAAGCAGCTGGAGCAGTTTCGCCGCGTCAGATTTGCCCAGACAAGACAAGCGTCGAAAACGCCGCAGCCCAGACTCGCTGGAACCGGGCTTCTTCCAGCTTCTCAGAGTTCCTGCGGGAGCAGGAAGGTCACAGCCAGATTCTTCTCGTACACAATCGGGCGGTACCGGGCTCGGAGTTCTTTCAACCATTCCTGGCGTCGCTGGTTCTCTTTGGCACCCCGCATGCGGTTGAGGATCTCCTTCTTCGCCTCTTCGAAGGTGCGCTGTCGCGCAGGCCGAGCATCTTCAACGCGAATCACCGACCACTTGACGCCATTCTGGAATGGGCCGATCACCTGGCCAACCTTCCCCCTGAAGGCCATCTGGCTGATTTCACCGTAGCCGTCCTCGCGAACCCAGCCGATCAGCCCCTTTTTCTTTTTGGTCGAAAAGCGCTCGTTGAACTTCTCCGCCAGCTTCTCGAAGCTCTCACCCGCCCGCGCCCTGCGAGCAACTTCTTCGGCGACGTCGTAGTCCGAAATCAAGATCTCGCGCACCTTCCGCATCGGCGGTTGCACAAAGCGGTCCTTGTGAGCCTCGTAGTACTTGCGCACTTCTTCGTCCGGGATGGTGACCTGGCGCCGCACCCGGATGTTGTCGGCCACAACAGGCAGAACACGCAGCCGGAAGTTCCGCAGCCCTTTGCGCACGTAAGGGTGCCGCTCGAAGTGGTGCTGGTAGGCGTAGTCTGTCAGGAGCTTTTGTTTGGCAATGCCTTCGACCCAGGATTTGAACGTGGAAGGCTCCGTCAGGTCCGGTTGGCGCCGTTTGCCCCGCTCTCTGACGTACTGAATCACGTCGCCAATCGTGAGACTGTCGCCGCGCCAGCGGTAGATGACGTACTTGTAGCTCGTCTTGGGGATGTGGTCGAACTGGTCCGAACCCTCTTTTGCCTCGCCGGACATGACCATCGCCTTGCGAATCTTCATCTGGCCACTGAAGTGGTTGTAGCCGAAATCGTTTTTCTCGAATCCCAAGCGCCGCTGCACCTGCTCGATGAAGGCCTGCTGCAGTTTGTTCACGCGCCCTTTGTACTCCGGTGCGTTCCGAATGCGCGAGAGCAGGGCGTCGCGCATGGCGCTGTACTTGGGCAAATCTTGCACGCGTTCGTCCACAATCTTGAAAATCTCAAAACCGTTGGCGGTTCGCACGGGCCTGCCAAGCTCACCCTTTTTCAGAGAGAAAATCGCTTCGCTCATCTTGGTGGGGTAACGGCCCCACTGGATCCACCCCATGTCGCCGCCTTTCTTCTTCGAGGCCTGATCGTCGGAGTATCTGGTAGCCAGGCTGTCGAAGCTGGCGCCTTTGCGCAGCTCTTCGTACAGACGCCACGCCAGAGCGCCGTGGCGCAGAATCTGGCGGGGCAGCGTGTCGTTCTCAGTGGAGATCAAAATGTGCTTGACGTGGACCGTCCGGCCGGAATGCTTGTACCACTGCTTCACCACGCGCTCCGGGATGATCCGGTAGAGAATCTTCTCGCGCATCAGCGCTTCCAGGACAAGCCTGTCGCGCGTCGCTTTCAAGCGCTTGACGTAGAGGGAGTCCTGATCAAAATGATTCACCACCGCGTCGATGTACTTGAGGCGAGCGTCGATCATTCGGTTCAGGTGCTTGCGCCGCGCAGCCATCGGTACGGTACCAAAAGCCCGCCACGGCTTCGCACGCGCGTAGTGTTGCCGAAATTCCCCTACCGTGATGCGAAGGGTCTCGATTTTCGCGACCGACTTCGCTTCGTCAAAACGTTCGCAGCCAAAGATTGTCAGCACCAAACCAAACAACAAAACCAGCGATGTGATGCGTCCGAAGCGCAAGAGACACCTCCTGAACAGGTCCACATGCCGAATTTCCACAAGCGAAGAGCACAGGCCAGGCTTACACCCACCGTCCGATTTGGCCTGGCAAACTAAAGGCACCAGCGCTGCCCCGTTGCCCTGGAGTGGGAAAAAGCTTCAGACCACTCCGGGCTGGCGCAATCCAACGCAACGAAGTCTACTACGCCAGCCTCGGGAAACAAAGCCAAAACTGACCCGAAGCCTGTCCGCCCGGGGATCAATCCCCGGACTAACAAGAAAATCCGCCTGCTGAAGCAGGCTTACTTTAAGCAAAGATCACTGGCCTCTTGCTGGGAAAAGGCTACGGTCGTGAAAAGTCAACCGCATTTTGAGGTAGCAGAACTAGGTCTACTACG
>JAADFT010000135.1 GCA_013152765.1 Calditrichota bacterium
GGTCAGCCGTCCCTCCCGGACGAGCACTCTCCCGTCCACCAGCACCGCTTCGACGTCGCTGGCACGCGAGGCGTAAACAATCTGGCTGTACACCGACGCCGACGGCACCTGGTGCACGCGGTTCGCGCGCATCACCACGATGTCGGCTTTCTTGCCCGGCTCCAGCGAGCCGATCTCGCCGTCGAGACCGAGGGCCCGAGCTCCCTCGATGGTCGCCATTCTCACTACGGCCTCGGCGGGCATGGCCTCGGGCCCAAGACGCGGCTTCTGAATCAGGGCCGCCAGGCGCATTTCCTGGAACACGCTCAGGTTGTTGTTGCAGGGAGCACCGTCCGCCCCCAACGTGACGCGGACGCCGCTCGTCAGGTACTCCGGAATCGGGGCAATGCCCGAGCCCAGCTTCAGATTCGCCGACGGACAGTGCAACACGTTGGTACCCGTCTCAGCCAGCAAGCGCCGCTCCGCCTCCGAGGTCCAGATGCAGTGAGCCAGACACACGTCCGGGCCGGAAAAGCCGAGGTCGTGCAGGTACTCCACGTTCCCGCGGCCGGTTCGCTCCCGAATCAGCTTCACCTCGTCGCGGTTTTCGGACGCGTGTGTGTGAAGTCGCAGTCCTTTTTCCCTGGCAAGCTCTGCCGCCGAACGCAACAGGTCGTCCGAAGCGGTAACCGCAAACCGCGGCGCCACAGCGTAACGCAACCTGCCGTTTGCCGCTCCGTGCCACTCCCGGATGAGTCGCTCGGTCTCGCGCAGCGACTGCTGCAGGGTTTCGCGCAGGAACCTGTTGCCGCCGGTTCCGGCGTCCATCATCGCCTTGCCCATCACGGCCCGGATGCCCAGGCGCTCGGCTTCTTCAAAGAGCACGTCTTCGTTGTGCAGGGTCCCCATGTCGAGGATTGTCGTGGTGCCGCCGAGCAGCAACTCAGCGATTCCCAGGCGGGCCGACGCGCGCAAACTGGCTTCGTCGTGCGCAGCCTCCAGGGGCCAGATGCGCTCCCGCAGCCAGTCGAGCAAAGAGAGGTCGTCCGCCAGGTTGCGAAACAACGTCTGGCACAGGTGTACGTGGGTTTGCACGAATCCCGGCAAGACCAGGCAACCGCTGGCGTCGATCACGTGGTCCGCCCTGTCGGGCACCTGGCCGATCGCCTCGATGCGGTCGCCGCGTACGAAAACGTCGGCGTGAAGCACCTCGCCGACGTCGTTCATGGTCACAACCGTTCCGTTCGCGATCAGGATGCTGGTGTCGCCTGTGTCGCTCAAGGCTCCGGCAATCTCCGCAAAATACACTCCATCAGGTCGCCAAACCGCTGTTCAATTTTCGCCGCTACCTCAACAACGTCCTCGTGGGCCAGAGGTTCACCCGTGCCTCCGCTGGCCTTGTTCGTGATAACCGAAATCCCCAGCACTTCCATTCCCCACTGGCGCGCGGCGATTACCTCCGGCACGGTGGACATGGTCACAGCGTCTCCGCCGAGGCGGCGCACCATCTCGACCTCCGCAGGTGTCTCGTACGTCGGGCCGAGCAGGGCGAAGAGCACGCCCTCCCGGAGCCGCAGCCCCTGCTCCTCGCCGCACTGGTGCGCGAGTTCGATCAACCGACGTGAGTAGGCTTCGGTCATGTCCGGGAAGCGGGGACCGAACTGGTCGTTCTCAGGACCAACCAGCGGGTTCCGAAATGTCAGGTTGACGTGGTCGCGAATCACCATCAGATCGCCCGGCTCAAACTCGAGATTGACCGCACCTGCGGCATTTGTGACCACAAGCTGCCTGGCCCCAAGAGCCCCGGCCACGAGAATGGGAAACACCACCTCGCGAGCGGAGTAGCCCTCGTACATGTGTACCCGGCCGCGCAGCAGAAGAGCGGGAGTCTCGCCAACCCGGGCCCAGATCAGCTCACCGGCGTGTCCTTCCACCGCCGGAACCGGGTAGTGAGGCACGTCGTCGGCGCGAACAAGTTTGTCCACTTTCAGGCGCTGGGTGAAATTACCCAGCCCCGAGCCGAGCACCACAGCCACTCGCGGCGCGTACGGTTGCTGCACCTTCAAGAATTCCGCCGCTTCCGCGACTTTCTCCCGGACTTTCATCCGTCACCTCAAATCAAGATGCCAGCAATGCAGGCGGTCATCCACGAGGCCAGCGCGCCGCCGAACATGGCCCGCAGCCCGAGCTTGGCCAGGTCGCTGCGGCGCGACGGGGCGATGCCGCCGATGCCGCCGATCTGAATGGCGATCGAGCCGAAATTCGCAAATCCACAGAGTGCGTACGTGGCGATCACGAACGTGCGGGGATCGATCTGGTTCTTCACCTGGGCCAGCTCCACAAACGCCACAAACTCGTTGATCGAGATTTTCGTACCCAGGAGGTTGCCCATCTCCAGGATGTCTTTCCAGGGCACGCCCAGGAAAAAGGCGATCGGCGAAAAGGCGTAGCCAAGCACCTCACGCAGGCTCGTGTGGAACCAGCCGAGGCCGTAGTTGATCATCGCAATCAGCGACAGGAAGGCCATCAGCATGGCGCCCACGTTCAGGGCCAGCTTCAAACCGTCGCCAGCCCCGGCGGCGGCAGCGTCGATCACATTCGCCGTGGTCTTCTCCACGGCCAGCTTCACCTCGCCCATGGTTTTGGGCTCCTCGGTCTCCGGGTAAATGATCTTAGCCACCACAAGCGCCGCCGGCGCCGACATCACGCTGGCGGCCATCAGGTGGCCGGCGTCCACCCCGAATCGCACGTACGCAGCCATCACCCCACCAGCGATGGTCGCGAACCCGCCCGTCATGATGGCCATGAGCTCGGACATGGTCATGGTCGGCACGTACGGCCTCACCACCAGCGGCGCCTCGGTTTGCCCAACGAAAATGTTGCTGGCCGCCGACAGGGACTCCGCACCGCTGGTGTGCATGAACTTCGCCATCAGCCACGCGAACCCTTCCACGATTTTCTGCATGACCCCGAGGTGGTAGAGTACGCTCATCAGCGACGCGAAAAAGATGATTGTGGGCAAAATGTGGAAAGCAAACACCACGCCGATGTTCACGAACTGGTGAGCGCCCGAATCCCAGAGCTGAAAAGGACCGGGCCCACCGAGCTGCTGCACCACACCCGGGTCGCCCCGGTAAAGATTGCCGAAGAGGAAGGAGGCGCCGGCGTCCGTGAAACCTAAGAGCTGGTTAATCACCTCCCGAAAAAAGAAAAAGACCTGGCGGCCCGGTCCCGTTTTGAGAATCAATCCCGCAAAGACGGCCTGCAGCGCCAGGCCCCAACCAACCGTCCGGTAGTTGATTTTCCGGCGGTTGTTGGAAATCAGCCAGGCAATGCCCAGCATGAAGAACAGCCCCAGAAAGCTGATGAAACGCAACAAAAGCATCGTTCGTAGCCCTCTGCTAACGTTCCCGTCCGTAACAAAACCGTTTGTGCCCCCACCGGTGTGCTACGCTACGCGTTTTCCGGAGGCTCGTAGCAGCGACGGCAGCGAGCCTCGTAGGCATCGGCGGCGCCCACCAGCACCAGCTCTTTGGAGGGAGTGATCCGTTGCGTGCGACTGGCCGGAGCACCGCACTTCACGCAAATCGCCAGCGTCTTGGTGATGTACTCGGCCATGGCCAGCAACTGGGGAATCGGCTCGAAAGGCCTGGCGCGGTAGTCCTGATCGAGCCCGGCCACAATCACGCGCCGGCCTTCGTTGGCCAGCTGCTCGCACACGTCCACCAGATCGTTGTCGAAGAACTGCGCCTCGTCGATGCCGACCACCTGGGCGTCGTGCTGACGCGACAGGTCCAGAATCTCCTGCGCGGTGTCCACCACGAGGGAGGGGATTCGCTGGTCACTGTGCGAAACGATGTGGTTCTCGTCGTAACGCACATCGATGCGCGGCTTGAAGATGGCGACCCGCTGTCTGGCGATCTGAGCCCGCCGCAAACGGCGAATCAGTTCTTCCGTCTTCCCGCTGAACATGGGGCCGCAAATGACCTCGATCCAGCCCATCCCTTTTGGAACAATGCTGAGCACGCATCACCTCGCTTGTTGGTCTACTGCACCGGTCGAACGCTCAATTCGGGCACTCGCATGGTGCCGCGCTCTTCGTAACGCCGCAACAGGTCGCGGATCTTGGTGGTCAGGATGTCGATGGCCACCTCGTTGTAACCGCCCTCTGGCACGATGATGTCCGCAAAACGCTTGGACGGCTCCACAAACTGCAGGTGCATGGGGCGAACCGTTTGCATGTACTGATTCACGACCGACTCCAGCGTACGGCCGCGCTCCCGGATGTCGCGCAGCAGTCGACGAATGAAGCGAATGTCCGGATCCGTGTCCACGTAGATCTTGATGTCCATCAGGTTCCGCAGGCGCTCGTTGTACAGCACCAGGATCCCCTCCAGGATGATGATCCGGTGCGGTCCTACCGCGCGTGTCTTCAGCGACCGGCAGTGCAGGCTGAAATCGTACACGGGCACTTGAATCACTTCGCCAGCCAGGAGCTTCTCCACGTGCTCGACCAGCAGATCCTCGTCGAGGGCGTCCGGGTGGTCAAAGTTCTGCTTGGCACGTTCCTCAAGCGGCAGGTGGCTCAGGTCTTTGTAGTACGAATCCTGCTCGAGAACCGTCACGTGGTCCGAACCGAGTTCCTGCATGATCCGCTGGGCCACCAGCGTTTTGCCAGAACCCGTTCCCCCAGCGATGCCGATCAAAATGCCTTTCTTCTCCGGCATGGCTCGCTCTCACGTTTCGGGTAGAAATTCCTGGTCGAAAGCTTCCGGGAAAAGCTCGTCGGCGCGCAGGATTTTGACCTGACCCGATTCGCCCCGCATGCCGATCTGGGCCTGCCGGGCGAAATCCCAGATCACCTGCCTGCACGCCCCACAGGGCGGCGTGGGTTGCTCCGCGTCGGCCACCACGGCCACGGCCACAAAATCCCGCTCTCCTTCCGACAGCGCCTTGAACAGGGCAACGCGCTCTGCACACAACGTGAGACTGTAGCTGCTCACCTCCACGTTGCAGCCCGTGTACACCTTGCCTTCGCGGGTCAGAACCGCGGCACCCACGTGGAAGTGGGAGTACGGAGCCACAGCCCGCTGTCGCGCCCTGTCCGCTTCTTCGAAAAGCTTTTCCCAGTCGATCTCTGCCACGGCGCCCTCACAAGCCTGGTTCACTGCCCGGGGCTACCCAACCCTGAGCGGATAAGAAAAATCCGAAACCGCGTGAGGTTTCGGATTTCTCACATTCCCGTAGAAAACGTTTTCCGCACGATGCCTGCGCACGGCAACGGTCCACCCGTCTGCAGATGAACGGTCCCCTCCCACTTGTCACGCACCCAGCACCTCGAAATGGGGACCTCCTCAGAAAGGCAAATCACCCTCTACGTTCTCGGTCGTGTCCGGCTCCGGAGGAGGAATCTCGGCGTCGGGAGCGGCAGCAGCTTCCGCACGCGTGTCGAGAAACTGAATCGTCTCGGCCACAATCTCCGTGATCCAGCGGCGGACGCCGTTCTGATCGTCGTAGGTCCGCGTCTGCAGGCGTCCTTCCACGTACACCCGACTGCCTTTCTTCAGATATTCCCCGGCGGTTTCAGCCAGACGCCGCCAGGCCACAACGCGGTGCCAATCGGTCCGCTCCTGTTGATTTCCGTCCTGGTCGCGCCAAACCATGTTGGTCGCCACGGTGAAGTTCACCACCGCCGACCCGTTGGGCGCGTAGCGCAGCTCGGGGTCCTGCCCCAAGCGCCCGATGATCATCACTTTGTTTAACGTCCCCTTGCCGACTGCCATGTCTTACTCCTTTCATCACTTGAAGATACGCTGCCCCTCCGTTCCCTCCTGGCTGCTCGAATGTTAACAAAAAACCCGCAGCTTGTCAAGGCAAAAAACTTGCAGTAGTTTACCCATACCTCACTGCTCTAACGAACGCTGTCAAGATCCTGCGGATGTGTCAAGCAATCCAACCGCAGATAAACGCAGATGGACGCGGATTCTTCCTGTAGGTCGAAATTTATTTCGACCAGAGGGTCGGCAGATCAATGATGGACTACATCAAACGGGTGCTGGTGAAAACGCGTGCGCGCTGCAACCGAAATCGCTGAGATTCGTGGATCCAGGGATCTTACCTGGCATCCGGTCCACACGGGCTCACTGCGCCCGGCTTCGGAGTCGCCCTCTACCTACCTCGGTGTTGT
>JAADFT010000136.1 GCA_013152765.1 Calditrichota bacterium
GTTTGTTCCCGTACAGGCTGGCTCAGCCTGTGAAAATTCGGCCATAACCTTGACGCTCCAGTTAGTACGAGCTACTCGAGGGGAAAGGGGGGCTAGGAGTGGGTTTTCTGGGCTAAGTTGTAGTCGTCTGGAAGATCGGCAAGGGTGGGAAGGCAGATCGCGTGGAGTTGGTCGTTCGGGATCCGAGCTGGAATGTCTCCGCCGGGCCGGCCCTTCCTTGCTACGGCAGGAACGCCCTTTTCGCTTGATTTTGCACGGCATTTGTCGTATTTTTCCGGCGCTCTGAAAGCCACAGCCCGCTTTGAACGCTGGACGAACAACGTGGTGTGGTGAATGAGGTTGCGCGCTGCTGCGTTGGAGAAGGGCAGGCGATCGATGGCTTCAGAGAGTCCGTTGCGGTTTCTGGAGGCGAGCTGATTTCGCTGGTGATGTTCGGCGGAACTTAGCTTCGTCAGGTTGTTCTCCCACTGGACAAGGTGTCCATGAAGCGGAAGTTGTCTGAAGAGCTTCAGATGAAGCTCGACAATTTGCCAACGCGGCCGGGCGTGTACATTTTCAAGGATCGTCTCGGCCGTATTCTTTACGTTGGCAAAGCCAAGGTTCTCCGCAACCGGGTCCGTTCGTACTTCCAGGCCAGCCGGAACGAAGGGCCGAAGCTGGCCCGACTGGTCTCCCGGATCGCGGACGTGGAGACCATCGTGACCGACTCTGAGGTCGAGGCGCTGGTTCTCGAGAACAATCTGATCAAGGAGTACAAGCCGCGGTACAACGTCAACCTCAAGGACGACAAAAGTTACCCCTACATCCGGGTCACAAACGAGCCTTACCCGCGCGTGTTTGCAACTCGCCGGGTTGTTCGCGACGGTTCGAGGTACTTTGGTCCGTACACGGACGCTGGAGCCCTGCGTGAGCTTCTGAAGACCGTCCAGAAGATCTTCCCAATTCGCACTTGTAATCTGAAGCTCACCGATGAAGCCATTTCTGCGGGCAAATTCAAGGTTTGCCTCGACTACCACATTAAGCGCTGCGCCGGGCCCTGCGAGGGTTACATTGACCGGGAGTCGTACAACGAACTGGTTGAGTACGTTGTCGATTTCATCGAAGGGCGTGACCAGAGGCTGGTTGAGCAGCTGCAGGCGAAGATGAAGCAGCTCTCGGCGGAGCTGCGCTTTGAGGAAGCTGCCCGGATTCGGGACGTTCTCCGCTCGGTGGAGCGCTTTCAGCAGCGACAAAAGATGGTGTCCACGGACCTGATCGACCGGGACGTTGTGGCGGGAGCCGTGGACGTGACGGATGCTTGTGCGGTCATTTTCAAGATTCGCGAAGGGCGCGTCGTCGGGCGGCTCCACTTCCAACTCAGCGCCCGCCTTGGCGACTCTCTGGCGGATGTTCTGAACGCTTTCGTGAATCAGTACTACCTGCGGACCGATTTCGTGCCGCCGGAGATTTTGGTGCCTGTCGAACTGCAGGACCAGAGCAGTCTTGTCACCTGGCTTCGCGAGAAGAAGGGCATCGAGACCTCAATTCGGACGCCACAGGATGAAGACGAGACGAAACTCGTCCGCATGTGCCAGCGCAACGCCGAGCTGGTGCTGGAGGAAATCAAACTCCAGCGTCTGAGCAGCGAAGAGTACGTGGCGAAGTCGGTGGAGGCTCTTCAGCGGGATCTGCGGCTGCCGAAGCCCCCGAAGCGAATCGAAGCCTTCGATATTTCGAACATCCAGGGTAAACACGCGACCGCCTCGGTTGTTTGCTTCGTCAACGGTCGTCCCCACAAGAGCGACTACCGCAAGTTGCGGATTCGGACCGGAGGTCCGGACGATTTTGCCATGATGGCGGAGGCGGTAGAGCGCCACTACAGGCGAGCAGTCGAAGAAAAGCGCCCCTTGCCGGATCTCATTTTGATCGACGGTGGGAAAGGCCAGATTTCGGCGGCACGTTCGGCTCTTGAGAGGGTGGGGCTGAAAGACATCCCGCTGATCGGTCTGGCCAAGCGGCTGGACGAAGTGTACTTTCCGGGCGTTCCGGAACCGCAGAATCTGCCCAAAGGGTCACCAAGTCTGCGACTCTTGCAGCGTGTACGAGACGAGAGCCACCGGTTCGCGGTCACGTACCACCGGCTTCTCCGGAGCAAGAGAGCGCTGGAGTCGGAGCTCAGCGAGATTCCCGGTGTCGGCGAAAAACGGCTCCGAGCTTTGATCGAAACCTTCGGATCTGTCCGCAGCCTGGCGCAGGCGAGCGTCGACGACATCCGGCAGGTTCCAGGCATCCCGAAAAAGGTTGCCGAGCAGATTTGGGAGCATTTCCACCGCGGTAGCCGGGCGGAAAAACACGTCGGCGTAGTCGCGGCGCGGAAGAACGTTCCGGAACAGCGGGAAAAACCTTCTGCTTCCGTGGGCGAAGAGGAGACCGACTCAGCGCATGCTGAAGCGGCGCTCCAGACGAGCCAGCCTGAAACGCAGTAGAGCCAGGCGGATACGGAACAAGAATCTGACAAGCATGACTTCACCTCGCAGGCGTGGTGTTTGCAGAGCTGATCGCCGGTTGTTTGGTTGATCTTTTTGCAAGGAGTGTGCCGCAAAAACCGGAGAGTCGCTGTTCAGGATCTCGCCGCCCGCTCACGAAGATGCGTCGAGCGATTTCCTTCGCTCGGATTTCGCGGTGAGTGCGCTGGGTCGGTTTCCGAAGTGACGGTGGCAGGCCCGGTGACTGGTCAAAATCTGAACAGCGCTTCCGGCGTGCTGGCACGAAGGCGATCGGTTTCTGTACAACAGGAGTGGGACGCATGGGACGAGTCAGGATGATCTCGAAGGTGCTTGCGGTTGGTGTGGTTGGGGCCCTGTTGACAGCAGGCTGTGCAGGGAAGCGCGCAACGAAAGTCGGTGCAGAGAGTGCTGATCTTCGCAACCTCAAGAAACAGGTTCAGGAAGCTCCCCAGAACACCGAACTGCGCCTCAAGCTGGTTCTGGCCTATCTGGAAGCAGATTCGAATTCGGCCGCATTGCGTGAGGCCGAGCGGGTTTACAAAAGCGATTCTACCTCCAGTGTAGCGCAGGCCTTCCTGGGCGTTTGTCAGTTGAAGAACGGCCAGGAAAAGAGTGGCCTCGAGCACGTTGTGGCCGCCTTGTCGGATCCAAACCTGCCCGCGGAGAGGGTCGCACAACTCGGCAGCTTGCTTGGTCATCCTTTCCACATCGAGGCGATTGCCACCGGAAGGGCGAGTGCTGCTTTTCCGTACCCGTCTCCCGACGGCAACAAACTCGCTTTTCAAAGCGTGGAGAACGGAACCTGGGACATTTACGTTCTCGACCTGAACACCGGGGAGAAGAGGCGGCTGACGACTTCGGACGATGCGGAGGAGAACCCGGCCTTCTCGCCGAATGGCAAGGTCATCGCCTACACCAAGGCGCGGACTGCTTCGGCGGAGGTTGGGCAACTGGGACAGCGGGACATTTACCTGGTGGCGGTGGACGGTGGGTCGCAGGTTGCGGCTGTGGTGGATTCAGCCGACGACTGGTACCCGCGCTTTTCTCACGATGGCAAGAGCCTTTTCTTCGTTTCCGAGCGTGACGACCGCAGGGCGGTGCCGCCTTCAGAGAAACTGAGCGACATTTACCTTTTGAATTTGGCCAAGAAGACCGTGACGCGACTGACGAACAACGACTACGACGACAATGCACCGGCACCTTACCGGCAGGACCGCATGCTGCTTTACACCGCAAACAAGGGCGGGCACTACGACTTGTTTGTCATGGATGTCCGCAAAATGGAGAGCAGGCCTGTGCTGACAGCGGCCGAAGCCGGGCTGGACGACATCGGTTCGCCGGGCGTCACCCAGGACGGTTCGAAAATTACCTTCGTGGGAACACGGGACGGCAATTACGACATTTACCTGCTGAAGCAGGGCAGCGCGATTCCCCAGCGGCTTACGCGGGCGCCGGCCGTCGACCACGCGCCTGTGTTTGACGGAAGCGGCGAACGGATTTTCTTCCACTCCAACCGTACGGGAAACTTCGCGATCTACGTAATCGACCTTCGCCAGAAAGTCGGGAGGGAAGAGTTGCTCAGCGTTTTGCAGGAAGAACTGGCCTCGGTGAAAGAGGGTGGCGTGATCGAGAAATTTCGGGAGGCAGGCAGGCGGTACGTCGGTGGATGACGGGGTTGCGGACCTTTTTCGGCTGTTTACCAGGTGCCGGAACCCCGTTGGGGTTCCTGTTTTTGTATCTGGCCAGCGCGCGGTAAGAGCGAGGCGACAGGCCGGCAGGGCCGACCGCCGCTGGTTGTTCATCAGGCAAGTGAAGTCGATTTCTTCGGGATGACGGAGGTTGACAGAGGTTGAGCGCGCAGACTCGCAAACCAGCAATTTTGGCACTCGAAGACGGTAGGGTGTTCCGGGGTTGGAGTTTCGGCGCCGAGGGAGAAACCTTCGGCGAGGTGATCTTCAACACGAGCATGACGGGCTACCAGGAAATTTTCACGGACCCGTCGTACCGGGGCCAGCTGGTGGCACTCACGTACCCGCACATCGGGAACGTGGGTGTGAATGATCTGGATTTCGAAAGCATCAAGCCTTTCCTGGCCGGGGTGATTGTGCGCGAGTACAGCAGGATTCACAGTAGCTGGCGTGCACAGAAGGACCTGAGTGCGTTTCTTCAGGAGTACGGAATTCCGGCCATCGAGGGCATCGACACCCGGGCGCTGACCCGCCACATCCGCGACCGGGGCGCCATGACCGGTGTGATCAGCACGGAGGAGCTGGACCCCGAGAAAGCTGTGGAGAAGGCACGGCAGGCTCCGAAACTGGAGGGGCGGGATCTGGTCCGCGAGGTTACGCGGGAAAAGGCCATGGTGTGGCACCAGGGCATCCATCCCAAATGGTTGCCGCTCGGTCTTGGCCCCCAGGTGGAACGCAGAGATCCCCTGCACATCATCGTTTACGACTTCGGGGTCAAGTACAACATCCTGAGGTCTCTCGCCCATCGTGGCTGTCGGCTGACCATTGTACCGGCTCGTACCCCTGCTGCGGAAGTGCTGGCGCAAAATCCGGACGGCATTTTCCTGTCTAACGGTCCTGGTGACCCTTTCGCCGTGAAGTACGCCATCGAGACCACAAAGGAGCTGCTCGGCAAAGTACCGATGTTTGGGATTTGTCTGGGGCACCAGATCATGGCCCTTGCGCTTGGAGCGAAAACCTTCAAGATGAAGTTCGGCCACCACGGTGCGAACCACCCGGTGAAGAACCTCAAGACCGGCTACGTGGAGATCACGGCGCAAAATCACGGTTTTGCGGTAGATATCGACTCTCTTGTCAAGCACGACGTTGAAGTGACCCATCTGAATCTGAACGACCAAACGCTGGAGGGTTTCCGACACAAGACGCTCCCGGTGTTTGCCGTTCAGTACCACCCTGAGGCCTCTCCTGGCCCACACGATTCTCAGTACCTGTTCGACGAATTCGTAGTCATGGTTGAGACGCATCGTAGAGCCACAGAACAGACCGGAGCAAGAGCGTAGTGCCGAAGCGTACTGACATCCACAAGATTCTGATCATCGGCTCGGGGCCAATCGTCATCGGACAGGCCTGCGAGTTCGACTATTCGGGCACACAGGCGTGCCGCGCTCTCAAGCAGGAAGGCTACGAGGTTGTGCTGGTAAACAGCAACCCGGCCACGATCATGACGGATCCGGGATTGGCGGACCGCACGTACGTGGAACCTCTGACGCCAGAGTACGTGGAGATGGTGATCGAACGGGAGCGGCCGGACGCGCTGTTGCCCACGATGGGAGGGCAGACCGGGCTAAACCTGGCTGTGGAACTGGCGGAACGCGGTGTTCTGGACAAGTTCGGCGTCGAGCTAATCGGAGCGAAGCTCGAAGCGATCCGGAAAGCCGAAGATCGCGAGGCCTTCAAGGAGTCAATGGAACGCATTGGCCTGGAGCTGCCGAAGGGCGGTTTTGCCCATTCCGTGGAGGAAGCGCTGGAAGTTGTCCGCGACATCCCGTACCCGGTGATCATTCGCCCTTCGTTCACGTTAGGGGGCACGGGAGGTAGCATTGCCTACAATGTTGAAGAGTTCAAAGAGCAGGTAGTTTGGGGGCTGCAGGCGTCGCCCATTTCGGAAGTGTTGATCGAGGAGTCGGTCATCGGCTGGCGCGAATT
>JAADFT010000137.1 GCA_013152765.1 Calditrichota bacterium
GTGTTGAAGCGGTTTTGGGCGTTTCTTGTGTGGGGTCCGCTGCATTGACAGTCCTGCCAGGCGGCGGATTAAAGGGGTACGAACTTTTCCAAGGAGGTGACGAGCATGTTGAAGTTGCGAAGATGTCTGCTGGCTGGCACGGCTGGGCTCGCCGTTTTGGTGCTCGGTTTCTCTGCCTACGCCGTAACGACTCCCAAAGATCTGGCGAAAGATCTTTCGGAGAATGTGAAAGCGGCCAGAACTGAGCGCCAGTTGGTGCAGGTCGTGCAGCGGGTCAAAACCTACAAGCAGCAGGAAGAAGGCCGAATCCAGGCGGCGCTCCAGGGCCTGCAAGCAAAGCAAAAACTGCTGCAAGTGGCGAGGGAAACGATTAGTCCGGATGTCCGGATGCGTGTTGGCGTTCTGGCTGTTCGGGGAATGCTCGCAAAAGGCCAGAGCCCCGGCGACGAGATCCAGAAGTTGCGCAAGGCCTACGGCGTTGCGGATGCCACCGGCTGGGGAAGGATTTCGGGTCAGGTCACAGTGGCAGGCGAAGCTCCAGAAGGTGACATCGAAGTCGTTGCCTTTGACACCTTGGGCTACGTGGCGGATGTTGCCCGTACGGGGCTGCGGGATTCTGGATACACGTTGAGGGTTCCTCCTGGCCGCTACTACCTGATGACTGTCAGCACAGGTTACGTGGATGAAATGTACAACGATGTCCCCGCTCCATTTGGCTCGAAGGAAGGCTGGCGGTCGGCGACACTCGTGGCAGTTGACGCCGGGGCTCACGTTGAAGGCATCGATTTCGACCTGGATGTTGGCGCCACGATCACCGGCAAAATCTACGACATGGACGGTTACCCGCTGGCCGGCGAAGCTGTGTCGTTTCAGGTGACCAGCGTTCAAAGCCCGATTCCACTCCTCGAGTACGAAACCTGGACCGACGACGCCACGGGCGAGTACACCATCCACGTTCCGGCGGCCGGTGAGTACAAGTTGGCGGCCAGTGTGGAAGGTTACGCCAAGGTGTGGTACGACCAGAAGGGTACGTGGGAACAGGCTGACACGCTGCTGATTCCGTCGGCGGATGCCACGGTTAGCAACGTCGATTTCAGCCTGCCGTTTGAAGGCGAAGAAGGGATTGGCATTCCAGTTCCGAGCGAAGGCGGGGCAATTTCCGGCGTCGTGAAAGGGCCGGGTGGGTTGTTCCCGGTTGTTGCCGCGCTGACGGTCGCTTTTGACCTGTCTGACAGCTCCGTGGCGGGATTCGGCATGTCTTTGCTGGGAAACCCGTACGTCATCGGCGGTCTTGAAGACGGGCAGTACCTGGTTTACGCCGACGACATTCTTGGCGACATCCTGGGCGTCGGGAACTACGTTGGCGAGTTCTACGACGACGCTCAGACTCCGGATCAGGCCACTCCCGTGGAGGTAACGAACGGCGACACGACAGCGGGAATCGACTTCGAGCTGGATAAAGGCGGGAAAATCGAAGGAACGGTTACAGGTCCCTCCGGCCAGCCGCTGGACTCCGTGCTGGTTGTTGTCATCGACGCAAAAATCCTGGATGCTGCAAACGACCCGTTTTTGACTCACGTTCGGCTGGGTGTTGCCTTAACGGATGACCAGGGCAAATTCTCGCTCTCCGGTTTGCGGACCGGTGACTACGTGCTCCGCACCGTGACGGTGATCAAGCACGCAGGCGAGGTGCTCGACGAGTACTGGGACGGGCACCACAGTATCTGGGATTTCCGCAAAGCGGATGTGGTGCACGTTCAGGCGCCCAGAAAGGTAACGGGAATCAACTTCACGCTGGACGCTGGCGGAAGCATCGAAGGGCATGTGTACGCGAGCGATGGGACCACACCGATTCCCATGACCGTGGTTCTGGCTTTGAACGCCAGTTCCAGCCTTCCTGAGATTGCCTACGGTGAATCGCGAGGTGACGGATCCTACACGCTGGTACCTTTACCTCCGGGCGACTACAAGCTGCTTGCCATTTCGGGCGACGATGAGCACCTCTCCGAATTCTACGATGGTGCTTACAGGATCGAAGACGCAAGCGTCGTGCACGTGGACGCTCCGAATGCCACCACAGGCATCGACTTTACCCTGAACGAGGGCGCCGTAATCCGCGGGTTCGTGCACTTGCCGGACGGCATGCCTGTCGGAGCGGACACTACGTACCGCTTCCCCGTCGTCGCGTACGACGCGAACACGGGTGTCATGGTTGACTACGCTTACGTGCAATTCCCGGGTGGCTTTCGGATCAACAAGCTCCTGCCCGGCCAATACAAGGTGGCTGCGTTGCCGATCCTCTACGGCTACGCAGTGACGTACGTGGGCGGCGGCGACACGTTCGACGACCCGAACAGCGAGACGGTGACGGTTGCCTCCGGTCAGGCGGTGGATGTGGACGTTACTCTGGAGCAGGGCTCCGGCTCGATCGTGGGCACGGTAACCGAGGACGGCACGGGCGAGCCTCTGGACTTCGCAGTGGTCATGGCCTACGACGGTACGGGACACGCGGCCGGGTTTGGTCTGGTGGGCGCGGATCCGGAGCGGATGGTGCCAAGCGACCAGCCCGGTGAGTACGCCATTCGCGGTCTGCGTCCGGGAAGCTACTACGTGCGCACCTTCGCGTTCACGCATGTCTTCCCACAGGTGTCTTCGATCGATCTCGACAACTTCGAATTCGATCTCGGCGAAGGTGGACTGCCGTTGCTACCGGGTTCCGGCGGTGATTTCAGCGGACTGTTCGACCTTTACCAGGACGAATGGTACAACGACGTCCCCGTCGAGAATTCCAAAATCACGCTCGACGCTGTGTACAGCATGGTGCTGGCTTTCCTGCGCCACGGCGTTGCCGAGGACTACGAGGACGATTTGATTCCGTTCTACGTGCCGTTGCCGTTCCAGGACACGCCTGTTCCGGGTGCAACCCCTGTGGTCGTTCAGGACGGCGCCGAGGCGACGGCCAACTTCGCGCTGGCGGGTGCAAGCGTTCAGCAAATCACGTCGGTTGAAGGCGAAAAAGCGCCTGTCCCCTCGGCGTACGAATTGTCGCAGGCGTACCCGAATCCCTTCAACCCCAGCACGAGGCTGCAACTGGCTTTGCCAAAGGCTGGGCGGGTCCGCGTGGTCGTGTACGACTTGCTTGGTCACCCGGTGCGGCAGCTTCTGGACGCGTCTCGACCGGCTGGTCTCTACACCCTGACGTGGGATGCCAGGAACGACCGCGGTGAGGCGTTACCGAGTGGCGTGTACTTCGTGCGGGTCGAAGCTGGTTCGTTCAAAGCGACGCGCAAACTCTTGCTGTTGAAGTAGACGAATCGGGGTGGTGGGGCGGCGGGGTTTGGCCCCGGTCCTGAAACACGGGCCGGGGCTTTTTTGTGAGTGCGCCCAGCATTGGGTGCACTTTTGCAGGTGGAAGTCCCGCCACGAGCTGGTCACGGCAAGCTCGGAGGGACGACCAGAAGGTCGTCCGCTCGCGGTTCATGTTCACGTTGATTTTGTGCCGGGGCGTGTGTAATTTCTGGCATGAGAAAAGGTCACCTGCCTTCGCAAAAGAGGCAGGCAGTGGCAGTGCGACAAAGAAGAGTTTGGGATGCCAGCAGGAGCAGCGCTGAAGAAGGGGCAAAACGTCATTCTGCAGAGGGACGCGGAAGTCATCGATTTTCGCGCCGAAACCGTGGTTGTGGATGTCGACGATCGCCAGATCGCTGTCGCTTGCCGTACGCTCGCTGGGGACGAGCTGGCGCTGGCCAGCGGCGACTGGGTCTACGTGATTTTCATTCGGCCCGACGCTCTCTACAACTTCCGCACGCGCGTGGCCGCGGTCGACACGGGAAACAAGGTTGCTTACCTGGAGCGTCGGGACGCTGAGGTGCAGCGGATTCAGCGACGCCAGTACTTCCGCGTCTACGTGCGCGTCCGGGTGGTCGCCAGACTGATCGACGACGGTCGCGTGCGGCGAGCGGTTTCGTTAGAGTACCCTGCCCAGGCTGAGAACCTGAGCGGCGGAGGGCTGCTTCTGAAAGTGGCTGGTCGGTACCGGCTCGGCGATTTGCTGGCCATCCAGATCTTTCTGCCGGACGGCAAACCGCCCATTGAGGCCGTGGGTAAGGTTGTTCGTGTGCAGAGTGAACCCGAGGACGAGAAGCTCCCAGCTCATTACGGCGTAGAGTTTGTTGAAATTGACGAACGCGACCGCAGCCGGATCATTGCGTTTCTGAACAAGATCCAGGCGAGCAAGTTTGCGGGGGTGTGAGGTGTTCCTGCCCGAGGACGCCTACCGCACGGTTTCGAAGGTTGGGAAGGCCGAGATCGAAATCAAGGGGTCTCGATTCATCGCGCATGCCCTTCCCGCGTCCACCGTGGAGGAGGCCGAGGAGAAAATCGAAGCCCTCCGGCAGCACTACCACGACGCTACCCACAACTGCTACGCCTACCGAATTGGCACGGGACCGGATCTTGTGTACCGGTTCGACGACGCCGGTGAACCAGGTGGGACGGCAGGGCGACCGATTTTGCAGGCCATCGAGGGGAAGGGGCTTACGGATGTCGCCGTGGTGGTCACGCGGTATTTTGGCGGGACCAAGCTGGGTGCTGGAGGGCTGGTGCGGGCGTACTCCACGGCTGCCGCTGCTGCTCTGGAAGCTGCGGAGCCCGTGGTGCGCTACTTCGAAGACACTTTCCGCGTGAGCTTTCCTTACCCGTTCTACAATTCGGTTCAGCAAACCCTGGATCAGTTTGGAGCGCGGGTCGTGCGCTCCGCCTTCGCAGAAAAGGTCACACTGGTTGTGGCTGTGCGGTCGTCGAATTTGGAAGATCTGCTCCGGGCTCTGCGCGACGCTACAGCCGGAAAACTCGAGAGGATCGGATGATCGACCTCCTGGGCATTTTTGTTGCGCTTGTGCTCTCTGCGTTTTACTCGGGCAGCGAGACGGCGCTGGTTTCGGCAAACCGACTGAAATTCGAGGCTCTGCGCCGTCTGGGATCGCGCACGGGCAAGCGAGTGGTGAAGCTGCTGGAGGAGCCGGACCGCTTTCTGACGATTTGCGTTGTCGGCACCAACATTGCCGTGGTTGCCTGGTCGTCGCTCGTGGCGATCAAGCTGGAGCCGGTGATGTCCAGCTCTGCCATTGTGCTGGTTTCCACCGCCGTGATGCTGGTTTTTGGGGAAATTCTGCCCAAAACCCTGGGGCGATCCCTGGCGGACCGCGCGGCTGGCTGGATTGCAGCAGGTGTTGCTGTCTCCGAGGTGCTGCTGTTCCCGATGGTCTGGTTCGTGAGGGTTGTCGGCCGCGGGCTGGCCAAGTTGTTCGGCGCGAAGCGCAGCGGCGCAGGCATGCGTTTCCTGCTTTCACGTCGCGATCTGGAGTACTTGCTGGCCTCCAGTGAGGGGACCGCGCCGGTGGAGGAAGAAGAACGCGCGTTCATCACCCGGGTGTTCAGGCTCGGGCATCAGCGTGTCCGTGACATCATGATCCCGCGCACGGAAATCGAAGCGGTGAGAATTGACGAGCCACTGGCCAGGGTGATCCAGAAATTCAAATCGACGGGTTACTCGCGCCTGCTGGTGTACGGGAAGGATCTGGACGACGTGCGTGGTTTTGTGCACGTGCTTGACCTGCTGAAGAAGCCGGAGCGCTGGCAGGACGTGATTCGGCCCGTACTTGCTGTGCCCGAGAGTCTGTCGAGTGTGGAGCTGTTGCGCAGGATGCAGCGGGAAAAGAAGAGCATTGCAGTGGTTGTGGACGAGTACGGGGGCACCGAGGGCCTGGTGACACTCGAGGACCTGGTGGAACAGCTCTTCGGCGAAATCCAGGATGAGTTCGACGAAGAAGACCGGCTTGTGCGGCGGCTTGGCCCGAGATCGTTCGTGGTTTCGGGTCGGGCCGAGGTAGCCATGCTGAACGAAACGTTCGGTTTGAATCTGCCCGAAGGAGACTACGTCACGATTGGCGGACTGCTCACCGAGAAAGTGGGGCGGATCCCGTCTCCAGGTGAAGAGCTGGTCGTGGGCGACTGGCGGATTCGGGTACTTTCGTCGAGCCCGAAACGTGTGGAGTGGGTACGCCTTGATCCAGTGCGGCAGGAGAGACAGGCGCACCGGGACCAGAGGAAATCGAGCCCTGCGCAAAAGGGGGCGGGGAACTCGCCGTGAAACTCGTTCTGCTCAGCGTCGGCAAAGTGAAAGACGAGCGGATGGCGGGTTTGATTCGGGATTACCTGCGGCGGTTGCAGGGCGCGGCCCAGGTGAAGTGGGAGGTTGTGAAAGCCGCCGGGTCTGGGCTTTCCGCGCAGGAGGCGGTTCGCGTAGAAGGACAGAAGCTTCTCGAGCGCCTGAACCAGGATGACGTTGTTGTTCTGTTGGATGAAAGGGGGGTGCAGTGGACCAGCCCAAAACTGGCGCAGTGGCTTGAAAAGCAGCGCTCGGCTGCAAAGCGGATTGTCTTTGTGGTGGGGGGGCCGTGGGGCACTTCGGTCGAGCTGCAGCGCCGGGCGGATGTAGTCCTTTCCCTTTCGCCCTTCACGCTGCAACACGACCTGGCGCTACTGGTGCTTGCAGAACAACTTTACCGAGCGTTCTCCATCCTCTCCGGGCATCCGTACCACAAGTGACCGGAGGCCCGCAGCGATTCAGAAACGCTCAGCTCCGAGGTAACCCGCCTGTCTCCCGTGGAATTCCTACTCGAGGATCTCGAGTGTCGCGTGCTTGCCTGATTTCCTGGCGATTGCGTTCAGCAGAACCCGGATTGCCTGCGCAGTTCTCCCGTTCTTGCCGATGACCTTGCCCATGTCCCTCTGGGCCACGCGAAGCTCGTAGACCGTCGTGGTTTCCCCGAAGACCTCGGAGACGCGGACCTGGTCCGGATGATCGACCAGATGTTTCACGACGTACTCTACGAATTCTTTCATGCCACCTTCCCCTGCCTGGACCATGGCGTTCTGCCCCGTTCAAGTGATCATGCTATTTGACAATCTCGCTTGGTTCGCGGCGGTAGGTTTACTTGGCGGGGATGCCCGGCAGCGACTGCATCTGCACGAGCGAAGTTGAACGGCACTCAGGATGCCGTAGGAGCGCGTGCTGAGGCTTCTGTTCATCGTGGCTGGCTGATTGGTGGACTGGCCGGCCCTCGACCCATGGCTTGGACCTCCTTCATCTGCAATATATTCCGTAAGCCCCTGAAAGTCAAGGAGAAAATCAAGTTTTTGTTGCTTTTTTCCTCTTGATG
>JAADFT010000138.1 GCA_013152765.1 Calditrichota bacterium
GGCGAAATTTATTTCGCCCCGCTTCGTCCAGGGATTTGGTGGCCCGAACGAAGGACTGAACCGCGTTCCCAGCTTTGCTCTGACGAATCTGGCGCGGCAGGCTCAGGTGGTTGCTGGAAACCAGCACCTTCGAACCGGAAGTTCCCGGCAGCGGAGCCTTTGCTTCAACCGTCGCTTTCTGTGGCGACCATTGCGGAAGACGGGGCGCCACGGTAAGGTCCGCGACGCACAGCCGAGGCTCTGAAACAACTGTGGAAGAAACCGTGCGAGGTGGTGAATGCAGAAAATCTTCAAGCTCGTGCTTCTCGCGCTACCAGTAAGTTTGCTTTTCCCCCTCACTGTCAAGACTGCCACTCCTAATTTCCCCATCCGCGGCTGGGTTCTCCTCCTGGACGACATGGACTACCTTCGTGAGACCATCCAGAAGGCGCCGGAATTCGGCATCAACCATCTGGAGCTTTCCCACGCCATCGTGCACCACGTGGACGAACTGTTCTCCGACCCGGACCGTGTGGTGCGCGTACGGGAGCTGATCGATCTGGGTCATCAGAACGGCGCCAAGGTCTACATCTGGACTCACGAGCTCAACGGCGTTCCGCGAGCCTTCTGGGTGCGGGGCAAGCTGGACGTAGACTCGCCCCGTTTCTGGAAATGGCTGCGGGACAAGTACAAGCGCGTCTTCGACCTGATTCCAGAGGTAGACGGCCTGGTTCTGACGACTGTCGAAACAGAGGTGGTGATCTACGACGACGTGCGTGTCCGGAGTTCACTTCCGCCGGCAGAGCGTCTGCTGAAACTCTACACGGAACTGTTCAAGGTGTGCAAACGCCACAAGAAAGAGCTCTGGGTGCGCACGTTCAATTCCCAGCCGGAAGGTTACTTCTGGACTCAGCAGGCCCTGAAGCGTGCACCCAAAGACATCCGCGTGTTGACGAAGCACGTTTTCTTCGACTGGTGGGAGTACTACCCGCTTAACCCGCTCCTGGGCGACGTTGGCGACCACGTGCAGGTGGCCGAGTTCGACCTGTGTGGTCAGTTTCACGGGCACGCGTACTACCCCTGGTTGCTTGGCGACTACCTCGGTTACCGCGTGCGGCAGCTGGTCGAGCGTCGTGTGGACGGAGCTGTGGCAAGGATCGCCTGGCACGGGCGGCACAGCTTCGGCACACCCAATGAGGGCAACATCTGGGCGTTTTCGAAGTGGCTCAACGAACCGGGCCTCAGTGCCAGGGAAGCGTACGGAGACTGGGCCCGTCAACGCTACGGCGACAGGGTTGGCGACAAGGTCCTCGACATTTTGCTTCGCACGAACGATCTGGTGCAAAAAATCCTTTTCGTCCACGGCTTCAAGTCGATGGAAAGCGGCAACGTGTCGGGCCTGAAGCACCTGCTTGTCGTCCGCAAACTTCACCCGCTGGTCACGCGCGACTTCATTTCGCGTTACAAGCCGGGACTCCGTCCCCTTGCTGAGGAGCTGGTGCACCCCGTGCCGAGCACCCGGGTTTGGGTGAGGCACGAAAAAGAGGACGCGTTGCGAATCGCGAGGCAGTGTTTACGAGACCTGGAAGCCCTGAGACCCGAACTGGTGCCGTCCCGCTACCGGGAGCTGCGTGACGGTTTTGCCCGGGCGGCACTGGCGGCTCGTGTGTGGAAGCCGCTTGCTGAGCTTTCTGTGGCCTTTGGAATCTGGGAGCAAAGCCGCAACGAGAACGACGCCGAAGTGCTTCGTTGCCTGGCCTACCAGATCGACGCTGTAGCAGACGAAGTGGCGCGTTCACCCTACGCCACACCACTCACGCCGTCGCACAAACTCCAGGCCATGTCGGCAGACTTGCAGCGGATCTTGCGGCCCGAAGTACAGTGGGTCTACTGGTACTACGGGGATTTTGCTTCCAACCCGGTGGTGACTGACCTGGATGGCGACGGGGTGAAAGAAATTCTGGTTGTGAACCGCGGCAAGAGCCTGCACGTGCTGGACTGCACGGGGCGCAGACGCTGGCTTTTTCAGACTGAGGGTTTGGGCTGGGCCTACCAGAGCATGACCTCGCGGCCCCTGGCAGTGGATCTCGACGGAGATGGCCATCAGGAAGTGCTGTTCGGCGCCGCCGACGGCCGGTTGCTGGCTCTCGGAAAGCAGGGTGAGTTGCTCTGGTGGATCCAGACCGACGGCCCGATTTCCGCAGGCCCTGTGCTGGTTTCGGGGAAAGAGCCTTTGGTTGTCTTCGGTTCACACGACGGACGACTCCGGGCTGTTGACCGCTGGGGCCGGGTTCGCTGGGAAGCCGACTTGCGGGAGCCGATTTTGCAAACTCCGCTGGTGTGCCCGTCCCCCAGTGGCCATGGAACTCAGATTGTTGCCTGGAGCGAAAGCGGTGCTGTGCTCTCGGTGAACGAGAGGGGCAGGCCCCTGTGGGGTTCGGGACTCGGGGGCCCGACAACCGGTGCTGTGTACGTGGCGTCGTCTGAGCAGCCCCAAATCGTTTTCACCACCCGTGCGGGACGTGTGTTCGGTCTCAACTTGACCGGCAAGAAACTGTGGAGCCGCGGACTAGGGAGTGCCGTGACGGCCCCGCCCGCGGTCTGGCAAGACGGGTCTACCCTCGAAGTCCTGGTTGGAACAGCAGCGAGTGAGCTGCTGGCAGTTGAGCCAGAAGGCGCCGTCCGGCGAATCTTCCGAAATTCGGCGGCGCTTACCTCACGTCCCGTCGTTGCCGATGTGGACGGTGACGGCAAAGTGGAGTTCGTTTGCGGTGAGGCCTCCGGCGCGGTGGCTGTCGTCAGCCAGGATGGCGAAGTCCTGTGGCGTTTCGCAGGCGGCAGCGACCGCAGTCCCGTAGTGGCGTCGCCGCTTGTGGCCGATCTCGACGGAGACGGACGAACGGAGATTCTCGTCCCTGGCACAGACCATTTTCTGCTGTGCCTGCGTCCGGAGCTGGTGGTTCGTTTCCGGTGAGTGCGAGGTGAACCATCCGCGTCCCGGCGGAGAGTGGGTTCGCGGTTGCTCCCTCCTGTGAGGGGGCGAAGCAAGGTTCGCTTTGCTCTCCGCCCGCGGGAAGTCTGTTCCTGACGCCGCCGGCAGTCAGTGGGCCGGGTCGATTTCCGACGCTGCTCTCGTACCGAACGCGCGGGTGTGTTGCCGGTCTCGCCTTTCTACACGCTGAACCAGTACGTCAGCTTGACGAGGAGCACGTGGTCGCCAGCCGTCGTGAACAGGCGACGCAAATCGTGAGGAGCATCGAACACACCTTCGGGATCAAAGCGTGTCCTGCCCTGCGACCAGACCAGGTAGAGTGCCGAACCCGGCCGGTACTCCCAGCGCAGTACCAGGTTGGAGCGAAACTGCTTGAAGTTGAAGTCCGGCGCTGAATCCCACTCGTACGGCGCGAAGCGGTCGCCGTAGCGGGGAGCCTTGGGCGAAATCACTTCTTTGAAGTCCGAGTACCGCCCAGCCGTCACAAAGGGCATGCCGTAAAACTGAAGCGACAGGTGCGGCGTCAGCGTGTAGCTGAAGCGCGTGGTGATGGCCAGCGTCTTGCGGTCAAGCTGTGCCAGAACGTAGTGTGGGGTGCCTTCGTCGTCTTCCACCGTGGCCACGTACTGGAGTTTGTCCCGGCTCACCGAGTAGTAGGGTCCTACGGACACGTTGAGTCGCCCCGAGAGGTCGGCCGTAACTTCCGGGCTGAACGACCGGTTCCACGTACCGTTTGGCTGCCAGCTCAGAAAGAGGTGGCTGGACAGCCGGATCGGTTTTCGGTTGTCGGAGTAGAAGCCAAACCACGTGTTCGTTCGGTCGGGAATTCGAAGGGCCGGACCACCTCTCAGAGCGGTTGGCTCCAGCCTGTCGAAATCCCTGTTCACTCCCGCGAAAAAGCCCCAGTAGTTCAGGAGCTGGAAGTTCACGTTCACGTTCCAACCGCGAAGAAGGTGCTCGCGACCGAAAGTGTAAACGTCCCAGAAATTCAGGTTTACGCGGTACATCCGGAAGACACGGCCGGGTTTGTAGTGACGGTAGCCGCCGAACAGGAAGCCGATCAAGAAATCGGTCATGCGCATGTAGCCGATGTCGTTCGACTCGAACCCGGGACTGCGGGCCAGGCCACCCACGCCGAAGGTGACGCTGCCGCCGAACTTCCCGGCGAAGAGTTTCCCACCGAAACCTGAGAGGGACGTTCGCGTCGGGTCGTAGTGAACGTGTGGGGCATCCGGTCGCTGGAAGTACCGCGCCGAGGACTTCTGCGCGCGCTGGATCGCTTCTGGCGACCCCTCGATTCGGGACCCGAACAGAGATGCCGTGATCATCCAGTTGTCGTTGTGCCAGCGGTGGTCCAGATCCAGTCCCCCGGTCACGGCCCGCCGGTTCAGAACGTCGAAGTCCTTGTACGAGAGGTCCCGCGCCACGTGGGTGAGAATGCCACCCAACGCTGTGCGTCCCTGGCGCATCTCTTTGCGGACCCGAGCCACGAAGTAGTTTGTGCGCGGCTCGACGGGGACGCGGTAGCGTCGGTTTCCCTCCTGGATTTCCGCTTCGGCCTGTTCGGTGAGCGCCTCCAGCACGCCAAGGCTCCAGCCGTTCTTCGTGCGTCCACTCAGCTTTGCCGCGCCCAGAATGTTGACGGCTTCCGGCATCTTCACGTAAGCGCTGTCCGGCACGTTGGGGTACACCTGAGGACTACGCCCGATTCGCCGTGAGTAAAACAGCGTGGCGTTGCCCATTTCTCCGTCGCCAACGCCGATCGGGTAAGAGAAAATGTTTGCTCCCTCGAGGAAGAAGGGCCGCTTCTCCTCGAAGAACGTTTCGTAGGCAGTTAGGTTGAACTCCGAGGGGTCGGCTTCCACCTGGCCGAAGTCGGGGTTCACCGTCAGGTTCAGCGAAATGTCGGACGAAACGGCGTAGCGCGCGTCCAGCCCGACTGCACCGGAAAATCCCGGACCGCTGCGAAAGGGATTCCCCGGTTCCTTCGGTTTCAGCGTCAGCGAGCCGCGGCTGTAAGGCAGGAGCTCGAGTCCGTGCACCTGGGGCAGGTTTTCGAGCCCTTCGAGCTCGCCGTAGTAGATGATTTCGCCGAGTGCGTCGCGCGGGATGAGGCTCCAGTGGTCTTCCTCGTTTTTCCGGTAGATGAAGCGCATGGCGTTGAAGCCCCACGTCTGCACGGGTTTGTGCGGGTAGCGGAGCTGCGAGAAGGGGATGCCGAACTCAGCGATCCAGCCGCTGTCGTCCACAGTGGTTTTCACGTACCAGACGGCATCCCAGTTGGTGTCCATTTGCTCGCCGTTGTTCCAGATGTGCATGTCCATCCGGCTGCCGGCGGCGTTCACCCCAAAGGCGTAGGCTGTGTTGTGGTCGTGGTAGCTGTCGAAGGAGATTCCAACCCAGTCGGAAGGAGTCTCGACGTCGCGGCGCACGAGGCGTCCGACGATTTTCTCCGGTTCGCTGTCGTAGGCGCGAATGAGCACGTAGAGCAGGCGATCGTCGTAAGCCACGCGCACTGTGGTGCGCTCGGTGGCGGGTTGCCCTTCCAGCGGCTTCTGCTGAAGGAAGCTGTCCGCGGCGGGAATGGTCCACCAGATCGGTTCGATCCGGCCGTCCACGTGGATGGCGGCCTGTGGCACCCGAACGGCTTTCAGCCGGGGGCGGTTTGAACTCGAAGCAGAGGCCAGTGCACCGCTGTAGCCGACTGCCAGCACCAGGAACCAGATTGCAGCGCGCTTCATTGCTCTTCACCTCCGACACTTTGTGTAGCGTTCAGGAGCGGGTGGATTGTCGAATTGAGCGAAGAGCAAACTGCCCGGCCTCAGTCTGCTCGTTTTGTTTTCGGGTTTGGCCCCTTAGACGGAAGATCCGTAGAAAGGTTTCCCCGACGCGTCGGAGGGACGCGCTTCTACGCGTCCCGCTGGACTTTGGAGTGCGGCAGCTTGCTGCCGCTTTGTGGGACTGCGGAGCAACGCTCGCGCGAGCTACGGGGCGGCTTCGCACAGTTGTTGCCCGCGGTGGACATGTGTTGCTTCTGTTCCTTGCACGACCTGAAGCTCGCGCTACATCACGGGCTCCGTGAGCCCGTAACAAAATCGGGAGATTTTGCACTCCA
>JAADFT010000139.1 GCA_013152765.1 Calditrichota bacterium
TCGTAGAAACGGGCCTGTTCCACCGGGTCACCAGCGTCCCGTAATTCGAGGAAATTCACTCCTTTGACCACACGCCCATCTTTGACATCAAGACAGGGAATGATTCGCTTCGCTAACACATCCTCTCTCCACGCTTAGAGTACGCGAGGCCAGGAAACACTCAGCGGCGCGGCGTCTTCTCGAGTACCTTCGGCAAATCCACCGTGCCCTCGTAAAGCGCCTTGCCAACGATCACCCCTTCCAGCCACTCGGCGGCGAGAAAAATGGCCTCCAGGTCGGATTCTGACCCTACGCCCCCGGACACAACCACCCCGACACCCGTTTCGCGCGCAAGACGCACGGCGCCGTCCACGTCCGGACCGGTGAGGCGGCCATCGCGGCTGACGTCCGTGTAAATCACGTGGCGAAGCCCTTTCGAAGCCCACTTTTGCGCCAGCTCTACCGGGCCAACGGCGGAAGCTTCCTGCCAACCCTTCGTGGCCACAACACCACCGCGCACGTCGAGAGCACCGGCGACAGCGTCCTCGCCAAATTCCGCCACCAGTTCGGCGATCCACTCTGGCTCCAGCACGGCGCGGGTCCCCACAACCGCACGTGCGGCCCCAGCTTCGAGAACTTCCCGCACAGCCTCGGTGTCACGAAGGCCTCCGCCAACCTGGACGTTAAGTTCCACCCCGGAACAAATCTGAGCAACTGTGCTGCGGTTGTTCCCACGACCGAACGCCGCGTCAAGGTCAACCACGTGCAGCCACGTGGCCCCGGCCTGGCGCCAGCGTTCAGCCACCGCAACCGGGTCGTCGCTGTAGACGACCGCAGTCTCGGGTCGTCCCTCGGTCAGCCGCACACACTTTCCGTTCAGCAGGTCGATTGCCGGGAAAACGATCATTGGCCCGCCCTCGCTACCTGAGCCGAGAAGTTCCGCAGCACCTGCAGTCCCCAGCGCTGGGACTTCTCAGGGTGAAACTGAACAGCCCACACGTTGTCGCGACGCACTGCACACGCGAAGCGGCGGCCGTACTCTGTCCAGCCGGCGGCCAGGTCGGCTTCGGCCAGCTCCGCAAAGTAGGAGTGGGCAAAGTAGAAGTACGCACCTCGCGGAATCCCGGTGAAAAGGGGCTCCTGGGGGTCAAACATCACCTCGTTCCAGCCGAGGTGTGGCACCTTCAGGTCGCCCGTGAACCGGCGCACCTCGCCGGGGAGCACTCCGAACCCCTGTACGCCGGGCGACTCTTCACTCGCTTCGAAGAGGACCTGCAGTCCCAGACAAATGCCGAGAAAAGGTTTCCCTTCCCGGATCCCCCGAAGGACCGCCTCGTCCAGCCCTCGCGAGCGCAGCCGCTCCAGCGCGTCCCCGAAGGCCCCGACCCCGGGCAAAACCACGGCGTCTGCGCGCGCCACTTCAGCGGCGTCTTCCGTCAGACGCGCCTGGGCGCCAACCGCCTGCAGCGCTTTTTCTACGCTGCGAAGATTACCCGCTCCGTAGTCAACCACGGCAATCACTGCAATTTCCCCTTTGTCGACGGTACACCTTCCACGCGCGGGTCGATTTCCACTGCTGCTCGGAGAGCTCGCCCCAGCGCCTTGAACACAGCTTCAACCATGTGGTGCGTGTTCGCTCCCGCCACAACCTCGACGTGCAGGTTCATGCCAGCGTTGTTGGCAAAAGCCCGCAGGAACTCCACCACCAGCTCGCCGTCAAAAGAACCCACCGGACCAAACCGGACCGAACGGTGCAGGACAAAGTAGGGTCGACCGCTCAGATCCAAAGCCACCCGCACCAGAGTTTCGTCCATCGGCAGCATGGCCCAGCCGTAGCGGTTGATGCCGCGCTTTTCCCCAACTGCCTGCCGCACCGCCTGGCCCAGGGCGATCCCAACGTCTTCCACCGTGTGGTGCGCGTCCACCTCCAGGTCTCCCTTTGCGGAAATCCGCAGGTCGAACAGACCGTGCCGCGCGAAAGCCGTCAGCACGTGGTCAAAAAAGGGCACACCGGTCCCGACGTCCGCAGAGCCTCTGCCGTCCAGGTCGATTTCAACGCGGGCCTGCACCTCGTTCGTCTGCCAGTCCACTACGGCTTTGCGATTCACGACGCAGCCCTCCTCGTGGCAGCTTCAGTCTTCGACAGGATTTCGGCCAGAACATCCAGGAATACCTGATTCTGCTCCCGCGTGCCCACTGTCACGCGCAAACAGCCTTCCAGGCCGGGAGAATGGAGGAAAGACCTCACGAACACGCCTCTCTTGAGAAGCTCCTGGTAAACACGCTCGCCGTCCACAAACCGAAGCAGCAGGAAATTTGCCTGAGATGGGAACACGGACACACCCGGCATGCGCTGAAGCTCGCTCCGAAGGCGCTCGCGCTCGGCAACGATCGCGCGTACTCTCTCCCTCGCGTAGTCGGGCTGCTCCAGCACCACCTCCAGCACAGTCTCGGACAGGGTGTCGACGTTGTAGGGCAGGTTAACTTTCCTGATTTCGGCAACGAGGTCCGGATTGCCCACCAGGTAGCCCAGCCGCACCCCAGCAAGCCCGTACGCTTTGGAGAACGTCCGCAAAATGAACAGGTTCGGGTGCCTGGCGAGTAGAGGCAGTGCTGTCTTTCCCCAGAACTCGTGGTAGGCTTCGTCCCAGAGCACCACACCACCTGCCTTGCCGAGGATCAGGTCCAGGTCGTTCAGGTCGAGCACGGCCCCGGTGGGATTATTCGGCGAACACAACAAGGTGAGCCGCGCCGAGGTGGCTGCTTCAGCCAGCGCGCCAGAGTTGAGGCGAAAGTCCGGCTCCTGGGGCACAGCCTGAATTCGGGCCTCGAAGGTTCGACCGACCAAATCAAACAGCGAAAACGTCGGCGGGGAAAGAACGAGCCGATCCCCTGGCCGCAGGATCGCCGTTGCCAGAGCGTAGAGGATCTGGTTCGACCCGTGGCCAAGCAAAAGAGCGTCGGCATCAACGCCGAGCCACGCGGCCAGTTTCTGCCGCAGGGCAGGGTTCTCGTAGACCGGGTAACGATTCCACGCCTTGGAGCGCAGCCTGCGGAGCACTTCTTCTTTCACGTCCTCCGGCAGGTCGAAGGGCGATTCGTTCTGGTCGAGTTTCACGCGAGCGCTGCCCGTTGCCGGCGCCTGGTAGCCCGGCAAAGCTCGCACAGCCTCTCTTACGTACTCAGTTGCCATTCTTGGTCCTCACCGTCACGGCGCGAGCGTGCGCCTCAAGTCCTTCGGCTTTTGCCAGCCGTACCACGTCGTCCGCAGCTAAAGCGAGCCCCTCGCGCGTGTAGGCCACCACGTTGCTGCGCTTCAGGTAGTCCTCAACCGTCAGCGCGGAGCTGAAACGGGCGGACCCACCCGTGGGCAGGACGTGGTTGGGTCCAGCCCAGTAGTCGCCCACCGCCTCCGGCGCAAAAGAACCCAAGTAGATCGACCCCGCGTTTCGAATTTGCCCCAACAAGGTCCAGGGATCTTCGGTGTGAATTCCGAGGTGCTCCGGGGCAATGCGGTTGACTACGGCGACAGCCTCCGTCAGGTTTTCCGTCATCAGAATTGCGCCTTGTCCACTCAAGCTACGCTCCGCGATTTCCCGGCGCGGCAACCCAACGAGCTGCGCGTTGAGTTCGCTTTGCACGTCTGCTGCAAGCCGGGCGTCCGGCGTAACAAGTACCGCCACAGAGAGCGGGTCGTGTTCCGCCTGCGCGAGCAAATCCGCCGCCACGAACGCAGGTTCGGCGGTACCGTCCGCGAGCAGAACGACCTCGCTCGGCCCGGCCAGCATGTCGATGCCAACGCGCCCGAAAACCTGCTTCTTAGCAGCAGTCACGTAGGCGTTGCCAGGGCCGAAAATCTTGTCCACCGGCGGAATCGTCTCCGTACCGTAAGCCAGCGCCGCCACGGCCTGCGCACCACCAACGCGGTAGACTTCCTCCAGGCCGAGCAGCAGAACCGCCGCGGCCACCAGCGGGCTAATCTGGCCATTCCTGCCCGGCGCCGTGCAGACGGCAATTTCCTCCACACCCGCCACCTGCGCCGGGATGGCCGTCATCAGCAACGTGGAGGGGTAAGCAGCCGTGCCTCCGGGGACGTAAAGCCCAACGCGGCGAAGCGGCGTAACTTTCTCACCCAGAATGACCCCGGCTTCTCTACAAACCAGCCAGGACTCCGGCATCTGCCGCTCGTGGAAACTACGGATGTTGTCCGCAGCGCGCTTCAGCGCCTCCACCGTTTCCGCCGGCACTGTCCCGGCCAGCTCATCCAGTTCAGTGCGGCCCACGCGCAGACCCACGTCTCGAAGGTCCACCCCGTCGAAACGTGCCGTCAGTTCGAACAACGCGTCGTCGCCCTCCCGGCGGACCTGTTGGAGAATCTGCACCACAGCCGCGTCAATCTGCTCCGAGGTGCTCTCGCGATTCTGTTCCAAATCGCTCAGAAAACCCTCGATTTCTTCGCCCCTGAGGAGACGAATGGTCCGGTTTTGCATTCGCTGTCCTTCCGTGGGCTTGATCTTGCTTGTCACGGGATCACCTTGTTCAGCGGGTACTCGATGATGTCCTGAGCTCCAGCTCGCTTGAGCTGCGGAATCAACTGACGCACCAGTGCCTCTTCAACTACGATTTCGAGCGCCACCCAGTTCGGATCGGAGAGTGGCGAAATCGTGGGATTCTTCATCGAAGGCAAGAAATTGGAAATCGTCTCCACCTTGTCGCGCGGCACGTTCATTTTCAGGCCCACGCGGCCTTCCGCGGCGATGGCTCCCTTGAGCAGCAGCGCCAGGTTTTCGATTTTCTGCCGCTTCCACGGATCCTGCCAGCTCTGCTTGTTAGCAATCAGGCGGGTCGTCGAGACCAGCACCGTGTCCACGATGCGCAGTCCGTTGGCACGCAGCGAGCTGCCCGTTTCAGTGGCCTCAACGATGGCATCCACAAGCGTCGGGGCCTTCACCTCGGTCGCCCCCCAGGAGAACTCAACCTGCGCAGTCACACCGCGTTCGGCCAGGAATTTCCGCGTCAGGTTCACGATTTCAGTGGCCACGCGTTTCCCTTGAAGATCTTCCACTTTCTGAATCGGCGAGTCTTTCGGCACAGCCACTACCCAGCGAACCGGTCGGATGGTGCGTTTCGAGTAGGCAAGCTCACACACTTCGTGGACGTCCGAGTCCGTCTCCAGAATCCAGTCCAGGCCGGTGAGCCCCACGTCGAACACGCCCTGTTCCACGTACTTGGCGATTTCCTGCGCGCGAATCAGGACGGGGTCGAGCTCCTCGTCGTCGATTACCGGAAAGTAGCTGCGCCCGTTCACCGCCACGTAGAAACCGGCGCGATTGAAAAGGCGAAACGTTGATTCCTGCAAGCTCCCCTTCGGCAGGCCGATCTTGAGTACCCGGCCTTCACCCTGTTCGTTTTGCACTGCGGTTCCTCCTTACAGGTGTTAGTTTTCTGAACTGTTTTGACTCGTTTTTTTCCGTGTGCCGAAAAATACGGTGCTTCTGCTCTGGCAAGCACGTTACGGTAGCTACGTAATAAAAAAGCCCACCAACCGGTGGGCCTTGTAGTTCTGCCTGAGTTTGCACGCGTGCACCTCACCCACCGGTCGCCGGAGCGTCCTCCCCATGATGATGGTGGATGTGGTGCCCGAAAAATCTCACGCCGTGTTCCTCCTCAATTTCCGTAACGCTCGTTGCAATTCTACTGAAAAAGTGCGAAAAATGCAAGGGATTTCTTGCGGGAGTTGGTGCTGCTCAAGGACTGGGCCCCAACGGACCCGACCGGCTGACAGGTCTTTCGACCGAAGGGAAGCAGGGAACGCAGGGCCGGCGTTCTCGAAACGACACATATGAACCACCGAAGCCCCGAGCGCGCAGAGACCGCGCAGCGCAAGACCTGGTGGTGGCCCCACGTTCGCCCACAGATCAAATCCCAGGGCCAAGCGAAAAATCCGCCCCGTGAACAACGCTTGGCAGTGCTCCGCAACCTCTGATCAAAGACCACGAACCCACCTCGGTGGGTTTCCTTCTGACGCATCCCCGGAATTCATTCCGGAGCAGGGCGTCTTCCTCCGCGAGCTGAAGCTCGCTCTACACCGCCGTCCG
>JAADFT010000140.1 GCA_013152765.1 Calditrichota bacterium
AGCTTTCTGCAGAAGCCCCTCCCGGCCGTCGGAGACTTGCCGAGTGAGGGGCTTCTTTTTTCTGGTTTGGCCGGGTTCGCACCTCACACTTTGCCCCAGTTGTACCACCCTCAGCACCGTTCTCACCGAGCTTCTCTCACCGCTCCCCGCCGGTCAAAATCTGCCGTGGTGGTGAGCAAATTCGTTCCACGGTTACCAGCCCTGCTTCACGCCGCCCGACGGCAGGCCGTTTGTGAGAAACCAGCCCGCCCGACTACACCTGCAGCACAATGAGTTCGGCCCTGCAGCAACCACGCCATCGTTTTGTTTCCACTTGAGTTAGCTACAAGGCACCAGGCAAACACTCTGCGAAAATTCCAAACAGCGGAACCCCGCTGCTTGCCAGCGGAAAAGACGCCGCAAGCCACGTTGTGGCACAGCGCTTGCGCCAGACAAAACCACCGGGACTGACCTCTCCGCGCGCACTTCCGTGACCAAATCGCTCAGGTTTTTCGGCCAGCAGGCCGACAGGAAACCAGAGGGGTAAACGCCTCCAGGTTCCTGTCTTTGCCTGCCCTTCTCAAAGAGCAGGTCGCTACACGACTTAACTCAATGCGAGGAGCGACACATGCTGCGTTTTGCCCGCCACACGGCTGCGCTTACCTTTTCAGTTGCCCTGGCGCTGGCCACCACCAGTGGCAGTCTGCACGCACAGGGGAACACTCAGCTTCTGGAGTTTCACGGCGGTCACTACCGCTTCACGGGAAGGGTTGGCGTAGCTTTAACGGGCCTGTTTGACCCACTGTTCGGATCGCCGTCGCTTCTGACCGCGGGCCGCACTTCGCCGTCGAACGTGTGTACAAATCCGGGCGCCCTGGCCTGGAATCGACGTCTGCAGGGAGTTCTTGGCTTCCGTCCGGGCTTCGGCCTCAACCTGGACAAGTTCCTCGACATGAAGACGCTCATCCGACCGGAAGTCGACGACGCCATCGCCGACATCCGGGCGCCAGGAATGACTCTCACAGACGAAGACTACCCTGACGTGCAGGCCAGCGTGGGTCCGGTGTCGCTCCTCTCGGGAGTTGTCACTGTGCCGGTTGGGCCTGTGGTGCTCGGATTCAGCCTCACCAGCCCGTTTTCCGCTCGCCTTTCGGCTGTCGGTTCGGGCATGGAAATGCGCCTGAAAACGGTGGACGAAGAAGACCCGACCCGGGAGGTGACCTTTTTCGGTTCGAACGACTTCGCTCTGGAAATGGACTGGCGAATGCTAAGCTACGCCGTCGCTGTGTCTTACAACGCTTTGCCCTCCCTCGGTCTGGGGCTTTCAGTGGAAGGCCTCAGTGGGGCTGTCGATTTCACCGGTCGCTTGGACACCCAGGGCATCATGGCCGTAGCGGGAATTGAGCGCGCGTTCAACGATCCCAACGATCCGTGGACCAACAGCCTGTTCGCAGACGCCTCGGCTTCGTACAGCGGGCAAACCGCACGACTGCACCTGGGTGGTCAGTACCGGCTTTCGGACAGAACCGCTTTCGGGCTGTCCATTCAGACCGCTGCAACGCTCAAAATGACGGGAAGTGCCAGCGTTACCCAGTACGCGCTTCCCGGGTTCAACCTCAACGCTGGCGCCGACGAAGACATGCTGGATCCAACAGCCATCAGCCTGGACGAGCCAACGCGCACACGCCTCGTGGACAACCCCACCGGCCGATCCGTGGACATGCACCTGCCGGCCAGAACGCAGATCTCTTTCGCAACGGGCACGGAGAATGTCGGGCTGGCCGTCACTGTGGCGGTCCAGAGTGGTTCATTCCAGATTTCGCATGTGCTGCAGGGCAAGGACACAGAAAGTCGTTACGCGTTCGAGTTTTCGCGCGGCCTCGAGTTCGGAGTGGATCTCAGACTCTGGGGCTTTTTCGTCGGAGTTGGCTACGGTGGCGCCACACTCCGCCAGGTGACGCCCGACGGCGTCGAGGTGCAGAGCTTTCCGTTTCCGCGCGTGACGCTCGGCTACACCCAGAAAATCTCGTCACACTTAGTGTTCGGGAGCAGGTTGCTGGCCCTGCCGGATCCAGTGGGAGGTGTGGGAATCGGGTTCGTGCTGTGAGTTCGCCGGGCTGCACTGAGCCGCCTTCCCCGTTTCCGCTACGCGGGCTGCACAGGCTCCGGCCCCAGCAACACGACAAGCCAAACCGTGCAAGAACACCAGTAGCTCCTTTTGGGGGCGGCAGACTTTTTCAGGCTGTTTAGCCTCACCCCCGAACGGCGAGGCTGTGTTCCGTTTCTTGCGAAAGGACCCGGCGCAGAGGTACCAGGTTGGTCCGCAGGTAATTCTGTGGCATTGAACCGACGTCAACGATTTGGGGAGTGCGTTAATGCGAAGTCGAAAGCTTGCCTTTCTGGCACTCACGGGCGTTCTGATTCTGAGCGCCGCCCAGCGGTCGAGCGCCAGGCAGGAAGGTGTCGTGAACACGACACTCCTGCAAAGCCGCGCCAACCTGACCGCTGATCTCGTGCTCACCGAGGTTCCCCTCGGTCTCAATTCGTCCAGCTCCCTCGTGCGCGTGGCCTGGACTCCTGAGGTCAGCGGCGTGCTCAAGTACTCCGCCCTACCCTCCGGCTCTGATCCTGCGAACTACCCTTACGAATTGCCCGCCTCTTCTCTGGAAACGAACCAGCCAGGCCTGCTGGAGTTCTACGGCAGCGCACTCCCGGCCGGCGTTTGGTACGCAGTGGTCGTTTCTGGAGATGACCACAGCGCCGAGTTCACGATCATCCGGGAAGCGGACGAGTCCCCGCGCATGATCGCGCCGCAGACGGCCCTCGGCGACTCCGGCATTGCGACAAACGCCCCCACCTTCTCCTGGGAACCTGTGGCAGGTGTGCCATTCTACCACATCATTCTGTCCGACACACCGTTTGAAGTCGAAAAGGACGAGCAGGGCAACACCATCACTCGAGGTGCAAACATCATCTGGCAAGCCATCAGAAACCTCGATCCCCTACCCCACGCCCGATCCGTCAGGTTTCTTCGCTGAGACGCAGGCCCCGCCCCTGGTCAAGGGCGTACGCTACAACTGGATTGTGCTGAACAACTACGGAAACAACCCCGCTCTCACGTCGTCGGTGACGGGAGGTCCCACCGGTTTTTCGGTCAACGTTCCCCTGCCTTTCGATCCGCCCGTGAACCTCTACCCGGAACCCGGTGCCCCGATCAGCGGCGACGTGATCCCGTTCTCGTGGTCGAACATCCCCGACGCTGTACTCTACTACGTGTACATTTCCCGCTACGAAGAAGTAAACGGCAGTCAGGCCCTGGTGCCCGTGTGGAGCGGCATCACAACGGAACCGACCCTGGATTTCGACGCCAGTCTGGCGCTGCAGGAAGGCTACTACGTGTGGAAGGTCCTGGCTCAGGACGAGAGCGGTCAGGGCGCGATGGGCGACACCACGGGTTTCACCTACTCGTCCAAGTCCGCTCCCGTCACCTTTCGTACCTACGATTTGAGTGGGCTCGTGCTGCCGCGGGTAAACCTGAGCCTGCGCGTTGTCGGAGGCGGGCTCAGCCCCTTTCCTCTCGCTACTGACGACAACGGAGCACTCGACCGTGACCTCCCGCTGAACGAGTACGAGGTCACGGCTTCCAAGTCGGCCTACGAGGACACCACGGTCGTTTTCTCCGTGGCAGCCGAGGGCGAACCGGTTACCGTTACGATTCGGCTGCGTCGCAGCCCGGCCACGGTCCATGGCTCTACCGTTGACCAGGACGGCACCCCCCTGCCCTACGCCACCGTCACGGCGGCTTTGGTCGACAGCGACTACACGCGCGCCGTTTCGAGCGACCAGAACGGGCGCTTCTCGCTGAGCCTCGACGCCGGTCACTGGCGGGTACAGGCGACCAAACCCAGCTACGAGCCGTCGGCAAGCCGCGAGCTCATCTTGAGCGCAGGCGACGACGTGGACATCGACACGCTCTACGGAGAACCTCTGATCCTGACAGAGCGCCAGCTCGTGGTGTCAGGGGCGGTTCTGACACCAGAGCTCACGGCCGTCTGGCACGCGACCGTCACTGCCAGCAAGGATGAGCAAACAGAAACCGCCTACACCGACGCCAGCGGCAACTACTCGCTGAACCTCAGTCCCGGTACGTGGACGCTGAAGGCAACGAAAGACGGCTACAGCAGTCCTCCACCGGTTTCCTTAGAGCTGCTCGACCACGACGTGACACAGGACTTCGAGCTGACCCCTCGGGCCAACGTGTTGAGCGGACAGGTGCTGAGCGGCGGTGAGCCGCTTGAAGGCGCCACAGTGCGCGCCACGCCCGGTTCGGGTACACCTGTTGAGACGCAAACCGACGCCTTCGGCAGCTACAACCTGTCTTTGCCCCAGGGCGACTACACTGTCAACGCACAGAAAGAAGGCTACGCCGCTTCCGAAGACAAGACCTTCTCACTGGGGCTCGGCGAAACCGTAACTGGTGTGGATTTCGAACTGACACCGCTGACAGCGTGGATCGAAGGAAAAACGACGGACGCATCCGGCCAGGCGCTCGTCGGCGTCCGCGTCAGCAACGGGGACAACGAGACGACCAGCGCCGACGACGGGAGCTACCGCCTGGGCGTGCCGCCCGGTACCCACACCCTGCGAGCCGAGAAGACTGGCTACATCACGCCTCAACCTGTCACCGTCAGCGTTGGCCCTGGGCAGACGGTGACCGGCGTGGACTTCAGCCTGGCGCCGAACGCCTCCGTCCTGACCGGTAGCGTTCGCTCGGAGGGGCTTCCCGTTGCTCAGGCGCTTGTGGCCGCAAGTTCGGGGCAAAGCGTGGTGGCGCAGACCGAAACCGCCGACGACGGTTCGTACCGGTTGAGCGTGGCCCCAGGCGACTACGTCCTCCGCTGCGAAAAGACCAACTACCTGTCCACGCCGGAAAGCCTGACAGTCAAGGCAGGACCGGGACAAACGTTCACTGGACTGGATTTCGAACTGGCGCTGAATGTCGCCACCCTGAGCGGCAGCGTCACGGAGCCTTCGGGGCCGGTGCGCTCGGCCACCGTCCGGGCCGAACCGAACGACGGAAGCGAAGCAGCCTACGAAACGCAGACCGGCACTGACGGGACTTACATTCTGAAAGTTCCGCCTGGCACCAGCTACACGCTGACAGCCGAGAAAAAGGGCTACCAGCCGGGCACGGCTTCCACCGGCGTTCTGGCTGCAGGCTCGAGCGCCACTTTCGACCTGTCCCTGGTACCCCAGCAGAGCGCCCTCGTGGGCACGGTAAAGGACACTTCGGGAACCGGTCTGGCCGAAGTCACCGTCCAGGCGGCCAACTCCTCTTCTTCCTTCGAGACCACCACGGACTCCCGCGGGAGTTTCTACTTGGGCGTCGACGCCGGAACATACACGCTCACAGCGACCAAGCCAGGCTACGCCACAACCTCACAGGAAGTGACCGTGGCCGTCGGCGACACCGCTGGACCGACAACTCTTACGTTGCAACCTACTTTCGGCTCGATGGACATTCTGGTCACGGACGTCGCAAGCGGCGCGCCCGTAGCCGGCGCCACGGTACGAGCCACCGAGGCGGCCACAGGTCTTGGGGCAACCGGCACAACCAGTTCAAGTGGACAGCTCCTTCTGGAACACCTTGTCCCCGGAATTTACTCGCTCACCGCCAGCCACCCGGCTTACGCAGAGCAGACCCTCGAAGGTAAGGTGCTGGCGGCCAACAGCCGTCTGCACGTGGACTTCCAGATCCGCAAGCTAACCGGCAAAATCGTCGGCAGTTGCCGGACCGGTGGCGAGGGCATTCCCGACGTCACTGTCGTGGTCACGGACAGCCTCGGGAGTCCCAAAACCACCGTCACCGCAGCCGACGGTTCCTACCGTTTCGAGAATCTGCCGCCCGGTCCGTACACAGTGCGCGCGAGTCTGGCCGGTTACCGCACGGACGGAGAAAAGACAGTGCGTGTCGCTGACCAGTCCACGGTGCGCGCCGATTTCAGCCTTTACCCGAACACCGGCTCCCTGCGCGGCGCGGTCACGGAAGAACACGGTGTTGGCGTGGAGGGCGTGCAGGTAGTAGCGCGTGGGGCAAACGGGAACGAGGGGCAGGACACCACCGACGTAGACGGAAGCTTCACGATTCCGAACCTCGCCCCGGACACCTACACGGTCACCGCAACCCTGGCTGGCTACACTGCCGCTCCGGCGGACACTCAGGTCACTCTGACGGAGGGAAACACCGTCGAAATCAGCTTTCAGTTGCGGCCGAACCGCCGTCGCGTGACCGGTTGGGTTCGCAGCCAAACCGGAAGCGCGCTGGCCAACGTTGCGGTGAAAGCAACTTTCGGCACCGAGAGCTTGCAAGCACGTACTGGCTCGGACGGAGCCTTCTCTCTGGACGGCCTGCCGCCTGAGACGCAGGTGCGGCTCACCACCGTGATCACCAAGCAGGGCTTCGACAACGCAGACACCTCCGTCGCTCTCGGGAATTCAGATCTGACGGGCGTCGTTCTCCGCGTCGTTGTGCACCGGGCCAGCATTTCCGGAAGCGCAGGACTCCAGGGGGTCAAGATCACGGCCAGCAGCACGACGGCCGGAAACGTGCAAACTTTCACAGACGCTGACGGGAACTACCGCTTCGAGAATCTGTACGCAGGCACCTACACCGTGACCGCAGAGAAAGCTGGTTACCTCGTGCAGCCAGCCCAGAGGTCTGTTTCCGTCGCGACGCCGGAGTCCGAAGTTACGGGCGTTGACTTCGCTCTTCAGGAAATCAAGGTCGCGCTCACCGGCCGCGTTGTAAGTCGCGGCACGGGCGCCCCGGTACCAAACGCGCCCGTCTCGCTCTGGTCCCGCTACGGCACGCAGCGCGCCCAAACGGACGCAAACGGTCGTTTCTCCTTCTCGAATCTGGCACCGGAAACCGACTACAGCGTTGGAACAGCCCTCCCACAGCAGGATTTCGACAACGCCGACACCACTCTCCACTTGGCGACCACAGACGGGACCGCCGGTGACCTCAAGGTTGGCGTTCACAACAGCGTCCTGCTCGGGCAGGTGACGGGCAGCGGTGGAGCACCCGTGACCGGTGCTGCCGTGCAGATCGCCGAACTGGACACGGTTCTCACCGCGGACTCGGAGGGTCGTTTCCGTCTCGCACACCTGAAGGCTGGCACGCTGCAACTGGTTGCAACCGCACCCGGTTACCGTCCGTCCCAGGCCGAGGCGACGCTGTCGGAGTTCGACAGCACCTCCGTGACGTTCCAGCTCACGCCCCGTCAGTCGGCCATTTTCGGCACCGTGCAGTCCGGCGAAATCAAGCTGGAAAACGCGGTAGTCAAGCTTCTTCAGGCAGGCGACTCTACCGTGGTTGCTCAGGACACGACCGACGTGGCCGGTGCCTACGCTTTCGAAAACCTGACGTCGGGCGCGAGTTTCCTGCTTCGTTTCCAGAAAACGGGCTACCAGGACACCGTTCTGGGTCCGGTCGCCCTCAACGGCCAGAACGTCTCAGTGGACGTGGTCCTGATGCCCCTGCCGAACGCGATCTTCGGCACCGTGACGCTAACGTCCTCCGGTCAGCCAGTTTCCGACGCCGACGTTCGCGCGCAAGGGCTAAGCGGCTCGGCCTTCGCCACGAAGACAGATTCGTTTGGGGATTTCGTGCTGGCCAGTCTGCCACCAGGGACCTACTCGCTGGCCGCAACGCTGGACACGCTGGCGAGTCCGGCAACCGTGGCGACCCTGGAGGCGGGGCAGTCCGTGCGCAAGCTGCTACACCTGCAACGCACAGCCGGAATCCGCGGCGTCGTGAAGCAAAACGACAGCCCTGTGCCCGGCGCCTCGGTGGTGGCAACCAACAACGCAACTGGCGTTGTGGCTTCGGCGCGTTCCGACTCGACGGGAAGTTACCAGGTCACGGGCCTGCTCGGTGGCGACTACGTGGTGACCGCGACGGCCATCGGTTACGTGCCCGATCCGCCCTACCACACGCTGTCGCTCGAGCCCGGCGAAGTAGCTACACTTGACATCACGCTGAAACCGCAGAGCAACGCCATTTTCGGCCGGGTAACCGACCCGCGCCAGGCCGGCTTGCACGGCGTGCAGGTTACGGCGCGCGGGAAGAGCGGCCAGGTCACAGCCCGCACCGACCGAAACGGCGAGTACCGAATGGAAGGTGTGCGAGTTGGCACGTACGTTGTCTCGGCCGAGCTTTTTGGCTACCGGAGCCCCGACCCAGACACCGTGCAGGTAACGCCCGACGCACCGGCCGTGGCGAATTTCGTTCTGGAACCAATCCTGAACAGAATTTCCGGAACTGTGACAGACAGTCTGACAGGTGGCGCGCTGGCCGGTGTGGTCGTGACCGCCAGTGCGGGGTCGGACGTCTTCCGCGACACAACGGCAGCCGATGGCCGCTACTTGCTGGAGGTAATCCCTGGCGTCTACGGGGTGAAATTCGAGAAAGAGGGCTACGTGTCGAGGGGACCGTTCACCGTGGAGGTTCAGGAGGGCAAACCCGTCGAACTTTCCGTGGCACTCGACCGCGTCTTCACACCGACGTTCGTGCAGGGAACGGTGACGCGTCGCGGCAACGGACTCAGTGGCGTCGAGGTTCTGCTCAAACCGCTGGTCAGCCGCTTTGAGCCGCGTACGGTGACCACTGACGCTCAGGGACGTTTCCGTTTCGAAAATGTGCAGGCTCCAGCACCGTACCGGCTTCGGGCATCCCGTCAGGACCTCGGGGATCTGTGGTCGCCCAAATTCGAGCTTCGGCCAAGTGGCTACACCTACGATTTCCGCTACCCCGGCGGCCAGATTGGCGTGCACCTGACCGAAGACGGTCAGAAAGCCGTCTCTGGTTTGCCGGTTTCCATTTCCGGTCCCGGACTCAACTTCCGTCAGAAGACCGACACGACTGGCTGGGTTCACACCAAGGACAACCTTCGCAGTACACGGTGTCGCTGGAAACGGCCGACAGCCTGGTGGGACCAGCGCCGTTGAGCGTCACCCTTCCCGAGGACTCGGTCCGCAATCTGGAGATCTGGTTGCCCTTCGTCGCCAGTGTGCCGGAGTCCGCGTCTGTAGGCTCTCCCGTTCACGTTCAGGTTTGGGCGCATGCGGAAGCCACAGACACGCTTTGGGTCTACTTCAAGCCTGTCGGTGCTTCCGCCTACATCCGCACCGCGCTGGTTCGTACGGACACGGCCGCAGCGCCGGGGTTCGAAGCGACGTACACCGCAGAGCTACCAGCCCAGACCCAGACGGGAAAACTGTTCTGCTACTTCAAGACCGCGTTCCGCGGGCTCACCTACACGAACAAAGACAAACCGGCAACCGTGAAAATCACCGGTTCGGGCGTGCTGAAACGCGTGGAGCTTGTGGCCAGCTCGACGAACACGACGGTTCGCGTGCCGATTCTGGTTGTCGCCCGCGCGTACGATCTGAACAACAAACCGGTGCGCCCGGACAGTGTGCGTTGGAGCCTTGTGCAAGGCGAAGCCCAGCTTCAACCACAAGCCTCCGACCCGACCAAAGCCATTTTCCTCGCCACGCAGGAAACCCAGGCAGTGGTTCGGGCAGACGTCGTCAAGGCGGGTCGGAAGTCGTCCTCCACCCTGGAAATCTCCGCCGAACAGCACGTGCTGGGCAGTCTCAGCCTGACGGCGGACAAGCGTGAAATCTCCAGCCGCGAGACACTCCGGATCAGCTACGCAGCCCTCGACACGGCGGGCCACCCGATGACGATCTGGCCGCGCTGGACTCTGCGTCCGGCAACGGCTGGCCGCCTGGAAGTCACCGAAGACGGGCAGTTCGCCACGTTCGTGCCCGACACGTCGTTTTTCGGGCAGGTTTTCATCGAGGCGCGCGACAGCCTCAGCGGCACAAAGGCCAGTCTCTACGAAGCGCCTGACATGCGCCTGGCGGACCGGGGACTGTCGGTTTACCAGGCTGTTTCGCACACCTCCGGCGCCACGGAGGCCACGGACGGCGAGGGCTTCCGCGTGCAACTGCCGGCGAATCCCGTACCCGAGGGGACGACACTGAAACTCCGTCTCAAAAAGGTCGTGCCGGCTGACGTCAAACGCCTCACGGCGCGCTTCGAGCTGGTGGGAGAACTGTACAACCTGATCGCCAGCACCGCGCTGAGCCCGGGCAAAAAAGCCACGCTCATTTTCCCGCTGCCGCCCGGCGAATCGGCCGAGGATTTTGTCGTGGGTCGCTGGAACAGCCGAACTCTGGGCTGGGACATCCTGCCGAGCCGCGAACACGTACTCGGCCTGGCGACGGAAGTTGACGGGTTCAGCGAGTTTGCACTGCTTCAGGCGAGCGAACCTCTGGACCTCAAGCAGGTCGTGCTCAAACCGAATCCCTTCAGCCCCAACGACCCTTACGGCCTTCAAATCGGTTTCCGGCTCACGTCCAACGACGTCCGCAAACCGTTCGTGACGGTGAAGATCTACAACATGCGAGGCCAGCTTGTGCGCACTCTGGTGAACGACCAGCCGATGCCGAAGGGACTGTACGAGCCAGGCGATCCCCGCTGCTTGCGCTGGGACGGCACAACTGACGACGGGCGTCTGGCGCGGAACGGCCGCTACGTGGTACAGATTCGCGTCAAAGATGGCACGGGAACGAAAGAGGTGTTGAAGACCGTGGTGCTGATCAAGTAAGCACCGCCCGAGCCGAGACCAAGCGTTCAGGAGATGTTCGAAACTTCAGGAGTCCATTCCCGATGAGACGTGTTCGAATTCTACCGCTGATTCTGGTCGTTGCTCTGGCCCCGTTGGGAAGTAGCGGACAGTCGCTTTCGCACGTACCCGCTGCTTTCCTGGATATCGGGCTCGACGCGCGCGGCACCGCCATGGCCGGTGCAAACGTGGTCGTTGCCCGCGACGTGGCGGCAGTGGTCTGGAACCCCGCCGCCCTGGCCAGCATTGGCTCGTCACGCCAGCTCATGTTGAGCACCACACGGCAATTGGGACTCGTCCCGTACCACCTGCTGGCTTTCGGGCAAAAAGTGGCGGGCACGCCGGCGGCCGTTGGAGCAACCACCTCGGGCGACGACGTGTTGCGCGAGAACTCGGCCTTCGTCGCGGCGGCGCGCCGGGTGGCACCGTTTACCACGGCAGGCATCACTTTGAAACTCTACCAGGCGAGCTACGGCAACAACGCCAGTGGGCGCTGGGAAATCGAAAACGCCGATCGGCAAGTGCGGGGCTCAGCCTTCGGAGCCGGGCTCGACGTGGGCGTCCGCTACGTCAGCCGGAAGGGACTTGCCGCCGGTTTCGTGGCCAAAAACCTCTTCTCCAGCGTGAGCTACAACGCCAGCAACGCGGCGGGCACAGCCAAGGGCGGCAGCGAGAGTCTTCCCACCGAGTGGATCGTCGGACTGGGCATGGCGGCCACTCGAAGCACGCTGTTCGAACTGGACCTGCGCAAGGCCACCCACACAGACGTTCGCGACCGGGTGGCTTTTGGGGCCGAGCAGATTCTGTTCGAGATGCTGGCCCTGCGGGCAGGCTACGCTCAGAATCTGGACGCCGCGCACGTGGAACGTGACGTCACAGTCGGTGGAGGCCTTGCCCTGACGCTTCCGCGAACCGGGCTGCGCGTTGGGCTCGACCTGGCGTACGTCATCAGCGAACTTCAGAATTTCCTGCACGTGTCGTTCCGGGTAGCCTGGTAAAGCAGGCTACCTTGCGAGCGGTTTTTGCCCTCTCCTGAAACCGTATGGTGCCTGGGTAGCAAACCCGTAAGCACATGCTCCGGACGTCCCGGAGGCGTCTCCTGCGCCAGGAA
>JAADFT010000141.1 GCA_013152765.1 Calditrichota bacterium
TGGGGATTCTTTTCTCCGTATGTTTGAAGGTACCCCCTCCCTGTCTTGGCTACAGACCCTTCGGTGCGGCTGCGACTCTTTGGTCCCACAGGTGGCCGGGCTACGAGAGGCGTCACGCTACGGGTTTTCTCCCTCCAGCTCATTTCCCTCGTGCTAGTTTTGCTACGTCAAAATGTGGTTGGCTTTTCGGAGTCGTGGTTTCTCCATGGCGAGATGTTGCTTAGTCCCGTCTGAAACAAGCCTGCTTTAGCAGGCGGCTTCTTTTGGTAGCCCGAGGATTTGATCCCCGGGCGAAGAAGCCACGCGCGGCTTTCGCCTTTGTTTCGCGAATCTGACGCAGTAGACCTAGTCGTGGCTCTTTGCCCCTGAGTTGACAGATCGTTGGTTGATTCGAGCGTGGGCAAGCCGCGTTCCACTTTTTACCTGGTTCAGGCAAAACTGATGGGTAACACAACCGGTCCTGTGTTTCTCTGCTCAAGCCAGACGGCTTGCGGTTGCACCGTAGTGCTGCGCGGTCCCTCAGCCGGCGATGTTGGCGGTAGTGTCCGCGCGCCGACCTCCCCCTGCGTTGTCGGCTTTCGCGGTTCCGGGTACTCCAGGTCAAACGCTGCCACCGAGCCCGTCCGACTGGGATTAGTGTTTTCGTTCCGTGAGAGTAACGCGGAGTGTTGCTGCAACACCTCCTCCGCCCTGAGCGGTTTTGCCTCCTTCCTGTTGTTCCCCTCAAGTTGGTTTCTCCCGTAAAGACTTCCCGAATTGTGCCGAAACGTTAGATGGTGGTTGGAAGGCATTTCATGGGTAACCACACTCGCCGGTGTCTCGCGGGTGAGAACGGGAGCTCTCAACCGCGACGCGACGGCTGTAGTCCGTCTCCACACGGTCATTTTCCTGGGACCTCTCGACCTGTATTTCCAGTCAGCGGCAAGACGGGCCAGCCACCGGTGCGGTGTACTCGTCGAGTACGGGAACGAAGCTTTGCAGAGCGCCCGAACGGAGGTTGACACTTGGCAGGCGGTGCAACAACCGATCTGAGCAAACGCCCCGAGCTTCGTCTGACGCGGTTGTTCGGAAATTCGGACATCGGGACGACGCTGGCGTCGCTGGCGGAGGGACTGGGTGTTCGCCTGACGGTTCTGGACAACGAGGAGAAACCGATCGCGTCCTGGGGCGCGGACGAACCTCACAAGGGTGCGGCGAATCACGTCGTGCGTTTGCCTGTGGAAGTCATGGACTTTCGTGCCGGCCTGGTAGAGCTCCAGGACGGGGTTCTGCACAGCCAGGATGAGCTGCAGCGACTGGCCGAGGCGGTCACCGGTATCCTGCGGGAGCGGCTTTACCTTGAGTACGAAATCGCCAACATCGCTGATGAGCTGGGTGAGAAGTACGAGGAAATCAATCTGTTGTACCAGCTCAGCGAGTCCCTCGGGGCTGTGTTCGATCCGCGCAAGGTTTGCGAAATCGCTTTGCGCGAGGCGGTGCAGGCGCTGAGGGTTCGCCGCGCCTCGGTAATGGTTTACGACAAAAAGATCCAGAAACTGCGGATCTACGCTGCGGTCGGCATTCCCGAGTCCGTGGTTGAAGAAGTGGAGGTTGCTCCCGGCGAGGGAATCAGCGGCTACGTTTTCGAGACGGGCGAACCTTTGCTGGTTGAAGATGTGGACTCCTGTGCGGTGGTAGTGGACAAACTCCCGGACAGCAGGAGCTACCAGACAACCTCGTTTGTGTCGGTTCCGGTGTTGTGTTCGCCCATGCGCGTGAAGGATGAGCGCTTGGGTGTGATGAACCTTGCCGACAAGCTGGACGCCAAACCCTTTACCTCTGGCGATTTGAAGTTGCTCACGGCAATCGCTTCGGTGACAGCGATTTCGCTGTACAACAGCTTCCTGGTGCAGGAAGTTCGTGAGACCGAGCGTCTGCGCAAGGAACTTGAGATTGCCAACACGATTCAGACCAGTCTTCTGCCCAAGCGTTTGCCAAAGATCCCGGGCGTTGATCTGGCTGCTGTGTACCGAATTGCGAAAAAGGTCGGTGGCGACTACTACGACTTCTACACTGATGAAACGCAACTTCTGAGCTTGGTTGTGGCGGACGTCTCTGGCCACAACATCGGAGCTGCGCTGATGATGGTCGAGGCCCGCAGCGTAATCCGCTCGGAAATGAGCCGCTGGCGCGATCCGGCCGAGATTCTGCACGGCACGAACAAGGTCATCTTCGAGGATCTCGAGGGCGGGCAACTTTTCGTCAGCGCCTTCTGTGCTCGGCTTGACCCGGGATCGTGGCTCATGGAGTTTGCCAACGCAGGACACTGCCAGCCGGTTTGGGTCGATGGGAAAACGGGCGAAATCAGGCGCCTGGACGCGGATGGGATGCTGCTTGGAATCTGGCCCGAGGTGGTTTTCGAAAAGAAAACCATCGAGCTTGGGGAGGGCGACGTCATCTTCATTTTCACTGATGGTGCATCGGAGGCCCGGTCACCTTCGGGAGAACAATTCGGCGAGGAACGTCTGGCCGAAATCGTGGCTGCGAATCGTCACCTTTCGGCGAAGGAAATCCTGGACGTTGTGCAGGACCATCTAACCGCGTTCACGCAAACGGACAAATTCTCGGACGACGTGACGATGATGGTTCTGCGCCGTGAAAGTGGCAAGAAGGGGTAAGCCATGGCCAAAATTCTCGTTGTGGACGACGACCGATTCACGCGTCTGGCCGTCGAGAAGTACCTGAAGTCCCTGGGTCACGAGGTGGTGACCGCCGACAACGGTTTCGACGGGTTGGAGCTTGTGAAGACGCAAAGTCCCGATCTCGTGCTTCTGGACATGATGATGCCCAAAATGGACGGGATGGGGTTCTTGAAGGAACTGCGCGAGGGCGAGAACGCTTCGGACGTGCCGGTGATTGCGCTTACTGCCATGGCACACAAGGAGTTTGTGGTGAACGCGCTCAAGTACGGGGTCAAGGACTACGTGACAAAGCCGTTCAACCCGAACACACTGCTGCTGAAGGTGCAGAAGGTTGTGCAAAGTTTGTCCGCTACGACCGAAGCGTGAGATTTCGTTTGCAAACAAACTGGAGGACTGGGCGGGGAAGGGCTAAGGGCCTGGTTGTGAACCGACAGCTCAGCAGTTGAGGGCGGCATGGTTGAGCAGAAGACGTCACAGGAAGAGGAAATCGACTGGGCTACGATGGCTCCGTGGGCCGAAACCCTGGGGCTGTATTTCGATTTTGCACGGGCCGATCTGTCCGAGCTTCGACGACACTTGCGAAAATACCTGAGTCGACCCTGTACAGAGCTACTCGGGGCCCTCGAGATCAAAGCCCACGGGATGAAAGGTGCGGCGAGGAATGTGGGTTTGGAGAGGGTCGCAAATGTTGCCCTGGAACTCGAGGAACATTTCCACGCTGTTCGAGACGGTGTGAGCAAGTTCGACCCGATCTGGGTGGAGGGTAGGCTTGCTTTGCTTGACGTTCTTTTGCAGCGCAGCGAGAAGATGGTCAAACAACGGTACGGAGAGCTAAACGATGGCTGCCAAGATTCTGATCGCTGACGATGAGCCTTTCATCGCGCGTTCACTAAGTTACGTTTTGGAGAAGTCCGGGTACGAGATCTACATCGCCAGAGACGGTGAGGAAGCTGTACGTAGGGCTGTCGACGTGAAGCCGGATCTGGTGTTTTTGGACCTGATGATGCCGAAGAAGAACGGCTACGAAGTATGCACCGAGATCAGAAATCACCCTGAGTTGCAACACGTTCCGATCATTCTGATTACGGCGAAAGGCCAAAAAGCCGACCTCGAACGGGGTCTTCAAGCTGGCGCAAACGAGTACATGACGAAGCCGTTCAGCCCAACGCAAGTTGTGGCACGTGTGAAGGAGGTTCTCGGAGCTCAGTGATCTCAAAAGATCACTGACGGAAAGATCTCGCTTTGATCGTCGCGGGAGTTCCACTACCTGGAGGAGATCGTTCGATGCAAGCAGCGACCGTTTCGACTGATCTGGCGAAAATTGTCAGGAGAATCAAGAACTTACCCACGTTGCCGGTCGTGGTGACGCAACTGATGGAGGCCGTGAATAACCCCTCTTTCTCTGCGTCAGACGTCTCGAGGATCATTTCCAACGACCAGGCTCTGGTCTCCAAGATCCTCCGGATCGTCAACTCGGCTTTCTACGGCTTGCCGAAGCGAGTCTCCACGGTTACGCAGGCGACGGTGATCCTGGGTTTCAACACCATCAAGAATCTGGCCCTGGGTGCAACGGTCTTCGAGATGTTTTCCAAAGGGACCGGAGAGGATGACAGTTGCAACCGCGCAGAGTTTTGGAAGCACTCGATCGGCACCGGCGTGGCCACCAAACTGTTAGCCCGCGAGATTCGCTACTCAAATCCGGAGGAAGCCTTCGTTTCGGGTTTGATCCACGACATCGGCAAGGTGGTGCTCGATCAGTTTCTGCACAACGAATTCGCAGAAGTGTGTCGGGTGGCCCGCGAGGATGGCATCCGGTTCATCGACGCTGAGCGAATTGTGCTGAACGTCACGCATGGCGAAATCGGCCACTGGCTTGCGCAGAAGTGGAATCTGCCCAACCAGCTGGATGAATCGATCTGGCTTCACCACGATCCCGGTGCTGCCCGACACGCTCCGCGGCTCGTGGCGATGGTGCACCTGGCGGACGCCATTGCACGCATGGAACACATTGGCTTCGCCGGTGACGAAGTGGAACCGGAAATGAATCCTGCCATCTGGGACGTTTTGCGTCTGCCATCGGATGCGATGGAAAACGTCCTGGCGAATTTCCCGAAGGAGTTTGAGCGTTCCGCCATTTTCTTGAAGCTGGCTGCCGAGTAGGCGAAGGGCCAACTGGAGACGCTCATGACTGCACAAGGAAGTGCAACTGTGGCGGACAACTGCGCGGAGTACAAGCAGCAACTGCACGATGCTCAGGAAGCTTACGCACAGCTTCTCGAGGCCTACGAAAGTGTGCGTGAAGTCGCCTCCGCGCGGGAAATTTCTGAGGTGCTCGAGGGGGTAGCCAGCACCGTTGGACGCACCCTCCCTTACGTTGGCAGTGCCCTGTTTGTTCGCGACACCGCCAGCGGATCGCTCTACGCCAGCGCCACGCACGGTTTCCGCAAGCCTTACCAGAAACTGCTCAAGTCCAGTTTGGACACGTCGCTCACAGAGTGGGTGCTCCATGAGCGCAGGATCGCGCTTTCGCCGACCAAATGGGAGGGCCGGGATCTGCTCACCGTCTGGGTCCCACTGGCTACTGCGGACGAAGAGATCGGTGCTCTGAGTCTCGTGGTCGAGTCGCATATTTCTGAACTAACCCAGCAACAGCAAAACATCCTCCTCCTGGTCGGTACCGAAGCTGCAATCGCAATTCGCAACTTCAGGCTGGTGGAGCGAACTAAGCTTCAGGCCGAGGCGCTGTGGAACGTTAAAAGCTACTTGGAGAGCATTCTCGACAGCATGCCCAACGGTCTGGTGTCGACTGACGAAGAGGGCAGGATCGCGCTGTTCAACCGGGCCGCTTCGGAGCTGTTCGACGTCGACGCGGACGAAGCCGTGGGATCGCTGGTCGAGGAGATTCTTTCGCCCGACGTGGCCTACGTGTTCCGGCGGTTGCTGGTGTCCGGATTGCGCGGTGGCAAGCTGGAGAGCCGGGAAATCGAAGTGCAGCTGAACCACGAAAAAATTCCGCTCCGGATCGTACCGAGTGTGCTGCGCGGAAGCGACGGGGCGGCGATCGGGATGATCTTTGTCGTGGCGGACCTCCGTGAGGAGAAGGAGCTGCAAGAGTTGCGGCGCTTGGACAAGTTGAAAGATCAGTTTGTCGCCACAGTTTCGCACGAGCTACGTACGCCGATCACGGCCATCAAGTCTTTCTCTGAAATCCTGCTGCAGTACGACGACCCGGACGCACGGCAGGAATTCTTGCAAATCATCAACCGCGAGAGTGACCGGCTGGCCAGGATGGTGAACGACATCCTCGACCTGTCCAAGATCGAAGCGGGCATGATGAAATGGAATATCGAAGAGGTTGAGGTCGACGAACTTGTGAAGCAGGCGGTGGACTCCATCCGCTCGCTCGCAATGGAGAAGTCCGTCTCCATCGAGTGGAAGGGGTCGGGGAGCGGAGTCAAGGTTGTCGTCGACCGTGAGAGAGTAGTTCAGGTGCTGTTGAACCTGCTGAGCAACGCTGTCAAGTTCTCGCCGGAAAACGGGCACATCTGGATCGGCTACGACATCATTCAGGGCAGACGCTCGACCGACGCAGGGGATTTGGTGCGTGTCTGGGTGAGGGACGAAGGACCTGGTATCCCTAAGGAGTACCAGACCCTGATCTTTGAGCGATTTCAGCAGGTAGCGGAGGACGGGGGGCTGACCAACCGACCCAAAGGCACGGGATTGGGGCTTCCGATTGCAAAAGAGATCATTGAACACCTCGGTGGCAACATTTGGGTGGAAAGTGAACCCGGCGTAGGGACGACGTTCTACTTTACGCTGCCAATGGCTCGTCCCGTCAGAGAAGTGGGGAAGGCCGTGTCTCACCAGGCGGAAACAACGCAGGAGGCGAACGGAACTTATGGCGCTTACGACCGAGAAGACAGCCAGC
>JAADFT010000142.1 GCA_013152765.1 Calditrichota bacterium
AGCTTCTACAGCCGGTTGTGACGGACCTACGCTGAGGCAGCAGCTCCCCTGTTCTCTGACTTCCACAGGATTGGGTGGATTTGGGTCCCTGCAATCTGTTGCCGCTCTTAGAGAATGCGGGTTCGCCTGCGCAACCCAAGTCACTTCCTCATCAACCACACCTCCGCCACCTGGGCGCCGCGTTCGCCCGGGGCTGCGCGCCACGTGAGTACCAGCTTGCCATCCTTCACCGCTTCTTGCGGGATCTCGAACTCCCAGACGGGCTTGTCCCCGGTTTGCAGAAACGGGTGGATCTGGATGCTGTCGTCGGCAGTGAGGCTCATCTTTGCCCCAAACCGCCCGGTGTACGCCACGCGCAGGGTGTAAGAGGCGTTTGGATCCAGATCGGTGTACACCAGGCTCAGCGGGGTGTCGTAGAGCGTGGTAAGCTGATTTGCCCAGGCCAGGGGCGTTGGTCTTCCCTCGAAGCCGACGGCCTGCACCGTGTGGACCCACTCTTCACCCCTGAGGCGGACGCCAAAACTGACCCGCGGTGATTTCAGGCTGCCAGGGTCTTCCTCCCAGCTCGGGTAAGGTGCAAGCCGCGGGGTTTCGATCGTGATGCCCAGGTTGTCGTAGAACCCGCCCGGACCCGGGTCGGTGCGGTGCAAAAGCTCGTGAATTGCCTGCAACCGGGCCTTCTCGTCGGGGAGCTCGCGAATTCGTGCAAACTGGGCTGTGAGCCAGACCACGTCATTCAGCGGATCGTCGATGTGGTCCATGTAGTCGCCGCGCCCCGGCTGGGCCTGGTAGCGCGACACGGACGTCTGCGCGCCGATGTGGGCGAAAAGCGAATCCGCCAGTTCCCAGCACCGCTTTCTCAGGTCTCTCGCCACCGGCTCCGTTTCCTTTTTGCTGAGGATGGCCTCTGCCTCTTGAAGGGCCAGGAGAGAACCCAGCCGGTCGGCCTGCTCCAGAACGCCGAGGGCCTGGGCCTGGAGAGCCGTTTCGTGGATCAGGCGCGCGCGCACGTAGGCGTCGTAGTACGCTCGCAGCAATGCCAGCTCGAACCGGTAGTTCCGTTTGACGGCTGGCGACGCGTTTTTCTCCATGTCCTGCCACTGCTGGAGCGTTACGTCCACAGTCGAGTTGCTCAGCAAGGGACCGACCCAGTTGCGTTCCAGAGCGAGCAGCCCCTGAGCCACGCCCTCAGCCACGTCCGGGTGAATCAGGAAACGGGCGTACTCCCGCAAAATCTCGATGACCGGCGTGTCAGGATCCCAGTCCAGGCAGGTCCAGATGAACTTGTTCACGTCGTCGTTGATGCCCTCGGAGTAACTGAGGCTGCCTTGCGCGTACTCGTCAAAAGCGTTGTGGATGACGGCTTCGGCCACCGGACGGGGATTGGTGCACTCGCGGCCAAGCGTGAGCGCAAACGCCAGGTCCCAGTCCTTCACCGGGTACTGACAACTCAGGCTGTGCGTGATGTCGGGGTAGCGCCGGATGGGGATGCTCGGATCTACGATCTGGCGCATCTCGGGAAGCGGCGTTTTGACCCAGGGACCGAAGACAACGCCGCCGAACCAGGGGTATTTCCTGTTCACGTGGCGGTAGAAGGCGTCGAGCCAGTCCTGCGTGACGTGTGAAGCCTGCGGAGACACCCAAATCTTGGCGTCCGGGTGGTATTTGTGCAAAACCTTGGCTACCGAGTCGAGCCAGGGGAAGAGCTGATCCGGGTGGAGGTCTCCCGGGTCCCCGCCTGGCACGAAAACCGCGTGGATCGGCTTGACCCGACGGAACACCGTCTCCCGCTCGGCCAGTTCCTTTTGCACGATTTCCGGGTCGGAGTAGTCGCGGGCCATGTTCGGGTACCAGACCCAAACGTCCATGCCGTACGACGCGGCGATGGCCGCCTGTTTGACCATCATGTCGAGCGGGTCCAGTTTCATGTGCGGACTTGTGAGCGCGTCGTCGGTGCGAGGGGGAATGAGCTCCACACTGTTGGCGCCGAAGAGGGCCAGCTCGCGCATGTACTGGTCAAACTGCTCGGGAGTCCAGGCGTCGTAGGCGTTGGTCTTGGGGCGGTAGCCGAGCTGGTGTCCGCGAATTGGGTAGCGCGGTGCCGTCGTAACGCTCAGGTCATCCGGCAGCAAGATCGAGTTGCGCCGAAGTTCTGCCTGACGGAGCAGCTTGCCAACCCCGTAGAACACGCCGCGCGGGTCTACGCCGGCGACAACAGCCGCATTCTTCGAAATCCAGAGCGCGAACCCCTCTCTTCCTGGCTGTTTCTTGCCCGCCAGGTCTGCGCACCCGGGCCAGCCGCTGCGGGCCAGATTTGACCACAGGCCGACAACGATCACGGGCTGCCCGGCTTTCGGCGGTTTGTGTACACGCAAGAGCTCCAGTCCGGTGCGCTTGTACACTTCCTCGCGCAGGACCCGGACGGCTTTCGCCACGAGCGGGTCGGGCGTGCGGGAGGTCAGGACCACAGCTTTGCTGAAGTCAACCTTGTTCGCGCGGGCAGGTACCGTGCCCAACAAAACGACAGCGAGTAGAAGGGTAAGAGCTCGCATGGCTGCTCTCCTGTTGCGTGGTGGTTTACCGAAAGCCGGAGCGGAGGGAGTACGAAGACGCTACCCCGCCCCTGTTGGGTTTCTCAGCGGTCGTACCCGGCCGCGGCCGGGTGCAGGAGGTCAGTTCACGAGTGTCACGTGACGCTGTGCTGTTTCAGGTGCCAAGCTACTGGAAGCGGGCCTCCCGTCTCTCGAGAAAGGCGATCAGGCCTTCGGGATCGTCGGTCTGAATGCCGTCCGCGCCCCAGCGCACCAAATCGGGCCAGGTTGAGGGACCACCGTCGTCCACGAAGACCAGCGCACCAGCCCGGTGGCAACGCTCGGCGAACTTGCGCGAGAAACGGCTGTACACCGTCGCGACCACGGGCGGTTGCAGCAGACGCAAGGTGGGGCCGAGCATCCAGCCCCAGATGGGATCCGGCATGGCTTCACACTCAGGGCAAAGCCGGTGGAGACGCCGAAACATGCCAAACCGGAACGCGGGGCTGTACCACACGACGCGGTGCATCATGTGGTAGCGGCGGACGAGCGGAAGCAACTTCTCGATTGGTGCTTCCTTCAGGTCGAAGTAGACGCCGCAGCGCCCCTGGCAGAGTTTGAGCACTTCGGAGATTTTGGGGATGCGTGTGCCACGCCACGCTTCGCCGTAGCGCGCGCCGAGGTCGAATTGTCGCAGCTCGTCCCACAGGTAGTCCCCGACTTTGCCCTCCGCTCCAGGGACCACTTTGCTCAGTTCCGCATCGTGCAGACTTACTGGCACGCCATCCGCCGTCAGGCGTACGTCCACTTCCACGAAATCGGCACCCAGCTCGATGGCCTTCTGGTAGGCCGGCAGCGTGTTTTCTGGGATGCCCTTGTGCGCGCCACGGTGGGCGATCACGTAGACATTTCCGTGTCTGGGCAGCGGCAGGCCTCGCGGATGCCACTCGGGTACGGCGCAACCCGAGACGGAGAAAACGCTCAGCAGGATCGTCCACAGGGCCAGCCTGCGTAGACGGCGAGGCTTCTTCTTCGGTCGTTTTGAGTGTGTTCCCATTCCTCTGAATCCGCGCTTCTGGGTTCAGCCGCTACTTCCACGGGGCCAGTCGGCCTAAAGCCTGTTTGTAGTCCACGTAGCCGAAGTACGTGAGCTTGGCGACCAGCCAGGTGTTGATTTCCTTGCGGGGCAAGAGGTTGCCCCAAACGAGTCGAAAGACGAGCGTCTGGCGGCCGCGTGCGGGAAGGTGAAAGTCCTGGTGCCAGGGCGACACCTCAAGCAACGCTGCCGGGTTGAAGGGTGCCAGGCCCCAGCTTTCGGCCGGGCCAATCAGCGTGACGGCGCCGTCCACTGGCTGATCGAAGGGGTTCGTCAGATTGACCAGGATGCTGTCGCCGCTGTGTTCGACCTGCCAGGTCAGCCGCACACCCTTTGGCGCGGTCTCCGCGGCGTGACCGAACGCCTTTTCGGGCAGGTTGACCTCCAGCACGTCGAAGTAGCGGCGGCCGTTCACGTCGATCGTGGCGCGGATGAAGCCCGGACGTCCCGTCTTGCGGTCCTGCACGATGGCCACCGGGTAGAAAACCTCGCTGTCCGGCGGCACCGTGAAGGCCAGCGTGTCTGGCACCGGACGCAGACCCGGAGGTGCTGTAAGCACAAGCTGCCCGCTCACGGCGCGGTCGACGTAGTCGTTGGTGACCGCCACGGTAAGGCGCTGCATCGTGACGCGCTCGCCTGGCGCGGGCTCGGAGCGGAGCCTGCCGAGGATGCGCACGTTCACGGGCAGGTAACCGAGCGGCGCAGCACCCTCGTTGTGTTCCCAGTAGCGCACGTAGACGGGCGAACCATCAGGACGCCCGTTCGGTTCGGGTGACTTGAAGGGTGTCGGTTCCAGGTCGAGCTTCAGGGTCTCGATCGAGTTGGGACCGATCCGCAGGGTGAGGCTGTGCTGGTCGTGTTGGAGTGTACGAGCGGCGCGCTCCATCAGGTTCACGCGCTCGGCCCCGCGGATGCGGAAGCGGCTGCGCACGCGCACTTCGGTTGGCTGTCCGTGGGTCTCGTAGAACCGCAAGATGACACCGTCTCGCGCTGTGGTGGGTACGGATGCGTGGAAAGCGGCATTCCCGGCGGTGCGGGGCTTGAGCGCCGTGACCACCACGTCTGCTGGCTCCACCTCGAAGAAGGACTGCTTCGCCGGCAGAGCGCCGGTGTGGAGGTCTGTCTGCACCGCGAGCAGCGGGTTGTTGAAGGCGTAGCCCTGGCGCACCAGCCCGGCGTCCCGCCAGTTGCCCTGGTGCGGTACCAGGGCGTACTCGAACACGTGCGTCTTGCGCTCCGGGAAATCGTGCGTCCAGGTCAGCAGGGGGCTCTGCCAGGGCACGGTGTGCATCAGGCCGAGCACCAAGGTGCCGTCGTTTTCCGTGCTGACGGCGATGTTGCCGCGGTTGAGCACGGCGAGACCGGCGTCGGGTACGCGGCCGAGCGAACCCAGGGCGACGACGTCCGCGTCGAGCCGGATGTCGCTGCCGCGGTCGAGCTGCTCGACGAGGGCCTGCACAGCGCGAATCGTGGCTTCGCGGTCACGACCGATCACAGCCAGCACGGGCAGGTCGAACCACGCGCCGGGGATGTCGTGCAGGGTGGTGAAGACGTAGGCGTACCCGCGTTCCTGCAGGCGTTTTTCGAAACGGCGTTTCTGCTCGGCAGACAGGCCTGACAGGATCCGTTCGTTCGTCCGGTTCTGGCCCAGCGGGCCGATCGAGAAACTGAAACGGCGGTACTGGATGTCGTACTGCCTGTCCACGGTGTCGAAGCTGGGTGTGGCGGTGACGCCTCGCTGGGCGAGGGCCTTTTCCAGCCGGAAAGCCGACTGGCGCAGGCGCAGGTCGTGGGGCGTCAGGATTTCGGCTGGCCCGAGCGCCACGCTTCCGGCGTTGCCAAAATCGATTTTGACGGAGTAGCTGGCGTCAATCCACTGGTAGCAGGAGTTCATGCTGTGGTGCGACAGCCACTGGGTGGCGTCGCTGCGGTAGTCCAGGTAGCCCTTGCTCGGGAAGTAGGTTTTCGTGGCGAAGCGGTCCTCGAGCACAGGTACAGTACCCGTGAGATTTGCCGGAAAACCGACGCAGAAGAAATCCCGGTCGCGAGCGTGTTCGTCGTCTGCCCCTTCGGGCAGGTTGTAGCCGTTCATGCCCTTGTAGTTGACCAGCACCGTTCGAAACTCGATCCGCGGGCTGTTCTTGTAGAGCCGAATCGTCTGGATCCGCTTGTCCAGCCGCGGCATCCTGCCGGTGACGACGACCTCGCTGAAAAGCGGGTTTTCGTACACCTGGATCTCACACGGTTCGTCTTTCGAGAAGTACTTTTCACCCGTAGTGATGAAGCGCCAGGCCGGCTCGAATCCCGGCCCCTCCTTCAGCAAGATGAGCTCGTTGGCGGGATGCCCGTTGGCAGTGTTGACGTACTCGCGGCCGGTACGCTTGTCCAGCAGGCTCACGATGCCTCCGCCGAGACTGTCCGAGACGGTCAG
>JAADFT010000143.1 GCA_013152765.1 Calditrichota bacterium
AAGAGATTCAACCATGGTTCACCTGGGTTCCTGTTGCTGCGGGATTGCGTTGTCCCGCGGACTTTCGCTGAGCGCAAGGGAACGGGAGCCGCGTGTCAGCAAAGCGTGAGTGGGGTTTCCGTCAGGATCGGTTTCGTCTTTGCTCCGCGTGTCCCCGCAAGCCCGGGCGCCCGAAACGCAGTATCCTTCGACTTGCTACGCCCAGCCCTCGTCGCGAATCCCGTTTTCGGCAGGGGGCCTTTTGAAAAGCAGCACGGACCTCAGCGGTAAGACAAATCTGCGGTCAGCTACTGTGCTGCTGCCCGCATCATGTCGATGAAGACTCTGTACACGGTGCTGAAATCCGCATCCGTGAACGCCACGGTGAAGGCGCCTGTCCGGTCGGTGCCGCGGATTCTTTCGGCTTTGTCCGCCTGTTCGGTTTTTTGGAATTCGCACACAAGTTCGTAAGGACCTTCCAGCCTGAGGGGCTGGCGCTGTTGAGCCTCTTTCACGGCTTTGCGGGCGGCCGTCTGCAGCTGTTGAAGCGACTCCTGGAACGGCAGGCACAGGGCTGCGTAGCGCGACACACCGCGTTTCACGGAGACTGCTGTGATGTCCGGAACCAGGGTCCGGGCTTCCTCGCAAACGGCCTCGTCGCCGCTCACCAGAACGACGGGCACGCCGTGCCAGCCTGCGAACGCGGCGTTAAGCCCGAATTCGCCCACCGAAATCCCGTTCAACCGGACGTCGTGAAAAAGCGACGCCGAGAACGTGTGGTCGTGTACGGCCCGCTGGGTGCCGATTTTGGCGTGGTAGCCGACGAACAGCGCCGCGGCGAAACCGCGATCGAGGCCTTCGACCATCGAGAAGGGTTTTCCGGGACCCGTCAGGAGCCGCGCGGCCGGGTGCAGGCGGTCAACCGGCAAGTTCAGCATTCGGTTGTGGGAGTCGTTCACGACCACTTCCAGGGCGCCTGCGGCAAGGCAACCCTCTACAACCGCGTTGACCTCCTGAACCATCCAGTCGACCGCACGCTGGTAGAGCGGCCCACTTGGGTCGGCCTGCTCGTAGGCCACAACACCGTTCACCCCCTCGATGTCCGCAGAAATGTAAACGCGCAACCGCAACCTCCACGCCGCTTGCCAGGGACAGACCGGTTGTGCAAACTACAGCACAAATTCACCGTCTTTGATGATCAGCCGATCGTCAATTTCCACTGTCGGCTTCAACATCACGCCGTCGATGTGAACCCCGACTTCGTTTTTCCCACCGAAAGAGACGTTGTTTCCGAGCGCTACGTGGGCCGTACCGAGCGCTTTTTCGTCTTCCAGCGTCAGGCCGGTCACTTTCGCTCGCGGATTCGTGCCCACTCCAAACTCCGCAAGCACTCGCGCTGCAGGACCGAAGCCGGAGAGAAAACGGCTGAGTTTACGCGCTTCCTCGCTGCCTTCGATCCGAACAGCTCTTCCCTCCCGAATCCGGATGGTAATCGTTTTGCCCTCGTCCGGGTGCAGACCCATGCCGCTCTCGATCACTGCTACCCCTTCGCTCTTGCCTTCGAGCGGCGAAACAGCGGCCTCGCCCGCAGGTAGATTGGAGAAGTTGCCACTCTCGTGCACGAGGCCCGTGTCGGCGTAACCTTTTCGCCTGCGGATGGTGAGCTGCAGGTCCGTTCCCGCCGGAGTGGTGACGTGCATTCTGGAGCCAATCGTGAAAATGTCCGCCAGCTTTCGACTGCGCTCCAGGATGAAATCGTAGTCCACATCCACCGCGCGCTCCAGCGTCTCGGCGGTAATGCCCGGCAGGCTGATGGCCCGCGCTCCGCGCCTGCAGGCTTTACGGCGCGCCTCGGTGTGAGAAAGCGAAACGCTCGTCAGGAGAATCAACACATCGGCGGCGGCGAAAAGTTCCGGCAGAGAAGCCGGAATCTCGACCCGGTGCGGGCGGAGCTCCGGAATCTGAGCGTAGACGGCATTTCGGTGGCTCGCGTGGCTCGCTGCCTGGTAAAAAAGTTGTCCGAGGTGTGCCTTTGGGTCGTCGGCCACCACGACGACCCGTTCTCCGCGCTTGATGGCCAGGCAGGTGTGCACGGCTACATGGACAGCCCTCTCAAGTCGTCCCATCGGCCCTCCCAACCCTTGGTGACACCCCCGCTCGAGTGCTCTTCGCACCCCCGTTCAGAAACGCAAGAAGACGACCTGTCCCGGCGTCACCCGGCCCGAACCGGGTTTCGAAGCGTACCAATTCCCTCGATCTCTACTTCCATCACATCCCCATCGTGAATTGGGCTGATTCCCTGTGGAGTCCCCGTGGAGATGATGTCGCCAGGGTAAAGGGTCATGTGGCTGCTGATCTCTGCGATCAAACGAGGAATTCTGAACAGCATCTCGCCGGTGCTGGCACTCTGGCGTACCTCGCCGTTTACCCGCATTTCGAGTCGAAGGTTGTGCGGATCCGGGATGGCTTCTCGCGGAACCAGCCAGGGGCCGAGCGGGCAGAACGTGTCGAAGCTTTTCGAGCGAAACCACGGTCTCCCTTTCTCGATGTCCTGCTTCTGCAAGTCACGAGCGGTGACGTCGTTCATGGCGGTGTAGCCCGCCACGTAGTTCCAGGCGTCCTCCTCGCCCACTGCTTTCGCTGTTGCACCGATGACCACCGCCAGCTCGGCCTCGTGATCCACACGCTTCGATTGGGGAGGGAGCAGAACCGCGTGCCCGTGTCCAATCAGGGCCGAGGGCGCTTTGGCGAAGAAAATTGGTTCCGAAGGCACCTCGTGCCCGCCCTCCCGGGCGTGGGCCGCGTAGTTTCTGCCCAGGCAGATGATTTTCTGCGGCCGCGTCACTGGCGGCAGGAAATCCACGTCTTCCGGGAGTTTCGCCTTGTGAGCCAGAGACGTTTTCGACGCGAAATCCCAGGCTTCCTGCAAAAACGGCAGGTTGAACACTCCCCGCTCGATCAAGTCCAGCAGGGTTGCTCTGTCCGGCAGGTCGCGTTCACTGGCTTCAGGCCACTCGGCGAGGATCCAGGTCAGATCGAACAGAGCCCCGTCGACCCAGAGGCCAGCGCGCTCGCCCTCGTGACTGCGGTAGGAGAACGCTTTCAACGCCACCGACATGTTGCCTCTCCGGCATTTGTGGTTAGAAAGAAAGCTTGCGTTCTGCGCGACGCTGCTGAGTGACCGGACCCGGACGCCCGGCAGCGTTTCTCACACGTACTGAATGAACCGACCCCGGTAAAGCTGGGCAAGGAAGAGCGTCAGTCGTTCGAATGCCGGTTCTATGTCCTGGCCGAAGGTGGATTTCATGTACTCCACAATTTCGGCCACGGTGTGGGAACCGTCGCACTGTTTCCACACCTCGGAGCCGACGGCATCCAGGTGAACCCGGTACATGGGATTCTTGAGCCGCGGGGCGACGTGCTTGGCCAGCCAGGGGTTCTGGATCTTGGGCTTCAGCAGCACGACATTCCCGTCGGCGTCAGATTCCCACTGGACGGCCCACCTGGGCCGAAGACGCAGCGAATGTTCCCGTGCCTCTTGCTCACTCTCAAATCGCGGTTGCTGTTTCTTGCGGAAAAGCCCCATGTTGCTCTCGGTCGGGATTGTCAACGTGACCTCTTGTTTGCTGTGTTGGCGCAAAAAGGGGTTGACGAGTGGTCGCCAACCCCTTGCTTGCCGGGAAAATGGACTATTTGCCGAATTCGCCGCTGGCGTTCAGCTCTTTCAGCGGGTAGTGGATGAGCACAAAGGCCAGGATGCCGAACACGACCAGACCCAGCCAGGGGCTGTACCAGATGGTCGGCAGCGTGACGTTGGCCGCTCTCAAAGCGGCTGTGGCCACGCCAGTTAGAGCCTCGCCAGCAATCAATCCCGAAGCAATCAGTAACCCGATTCGTTCCACCAAGTCTTTGCCTTTCACTGTCGGCTGCTTTGCTTCGGCGCGGTGGTCCAGGTACCACTTGATGATGCCACCAACGAAGATCGCCGCCGTGCTGTGAAACGGCAGGTACATGCCCACCGCGATCAGCATCGGGGAAGGCGATCCGATCAGAATCAGTGCGACCGAGAAGAGCATGCCCGCGATCACGAGCGGCCAGGCCATCTCGCCGCCGACGATGCCCTGCGACATCATGGCCATCAACCCAGCTTGAGGTGCGGGGAGGTTTTCACCGCCGATGCCGCCGGGGACGTTTTCGTGCAAAAGAGCAAGCGGAACCACCAGCGTCAGGGCAGCGGCGGTCACACCGATCATGCCGCCAACCTCCATCCGCCAGGGCGTGGCCCCGAGAATGTGCCCGACCTTCCAGTCCTGAATCATGTCGCCCGCCACACCGGCCACGCAGCAAACCACCGCGGCGACACCGAGTACGGCCGCCACGCCGGGCTGACCTTTGACGCCAAGCGCCACCATCAAAACAGCGGCGATCAGCAGGGTGGTGAGTGTCAGGCCGGAAATCGGGTTGGAGGAACTGCCGATGATGCCGACCAGGTAGCCGGCTACGGCGGCGAAGAGCAGACCAGCGGCCAACATGACCAGAGCCGCAACGATCGCGCTACCGAGCTGAGCGGTGAAGGAGTTGTAGATGAGGATCATCGGGATGAGCAGCGCGATGATGGCGATGATCACCGTGCCCAGCGGCAGGTCCTTGTCCGTACGCAGGACGGTGGACCCGGTCTCGCCAACGGCTTTCATGTCAGCCACAGAGCGGCGGACACCGGCGATCAGATTGTTGCGCATTTTGTACAGGGTCCAGAACGCGCCCACCAGCATGGCGCCGACCGCGATTGGCTTTACCTGGGCGCTGTAGGCTGCGCTGGCCACGTCAACCCAGGAGCCCTTGCCGGCAGCGACCAGCTGTGCGGCATCCGGGCTCATGAACAGCACGAGTGGCATCAAAAACAGCCAGCCGAACACACCACCGGAGAACGTGATGGAGGCCAGTTTCGGGCCGATGATGTAGCCCACACCAACCAGAGCGCCGGAAGCCGCCGGGCTTTCGATCAGAGCCCGGCCCTGTCGGCCAACCTCGCCGAGAACAGATCCTTCGCCAGTCAGGTAGGTGATTTTACTGTGCCCCAGGCTGAACACAGTCTTCACGTACGGCTTGATCAATTTGATACCGTTAGGATTCTTGAAAAACTCGATGACCGAGCCTAAAGCCATGGCCCAGAACACGTAGCCAGCTCCCGTCTGTCCGCCCTGGCCCGCCTTCACGAGCTCGGCGCAGGCCCGGCTTTCGGGGAAAGGCAGGGTGGCGTCTTCGACCAGCGTGCGACGCACGATGATGATGAAGAGCACGCCGAGCAAGCCGCCCACCAGCATCAACACGGTACTGCGGAAGAAGTCGAATTCAGTCCAAACACCGGAAATCAGAAATGCTGGGATCGTGAAGATGGCGCCGGCAGCCAAGGCCTCGCCCACGGCTCCCGTGGTTCGGGCCATGTTTTCCTCAAGCACGGTACCCTTGAAGGGCCGCAAGGCCGCCATGGCAATGACTGCCGCCGGGAACGTAGCGGCGACGGTCATGCCGGCCACCAGGCCCAGGTATGCGTTGGCAGCCCCGAGGATGATCGCCAGGATCACACCCAGCAAGACGGCTTTCAGTGTTAGTTCCTTCATGTCCTGGTCCGGTGGCACGTAGGGCTTGTAGTCCATTCCAGCGGAACCACCGGCTCCCTGGTTACTCTGGCCAGCCATTGTTTTCCTCCCTCGCTGATCCCACTTCCTTCAAGACGTGCGCGGCTTGGTCCGTGAACAGCGCGTGTACTGCGGTGAAGATCCCATTGAGCCCGATCGCGGGGTGAATGGGGGCCCGGCAAGAACCGGGGAGGTCGGACACGCGTAAATGCCAAGGAGTCCGATCAGATAGGCCCACGAACTTAACAGGAAATGGCGAAAAAGTCAAGACCAATTCGGGCGCTACCATCGTAGACGGAACACCGACTCATGTGGCGAGCTCTTTGGATTGCGGCAGCTTGCTGCCGCTTTGTGCTTTGGAGTGCAACGACTCGTGTTTTGGAGTGCAACGACTCCAGTAGTTGCTTGGCGGT
>JAADFT010000144.1 GCA_013152765.1 Calditrichota bacterium
CAGCGACGCTACCCGCCGGCCGAGCATGTCGTACACGACCAGTCGGACTTTCGACCGCTTCGGCAGCGTAAAGGTAAGCCTGACCGAGCTGTTGAACGGATTCGGGTACGGAGCTGACAACTCAAACCTGGCAGGCAGTTCGCCTTTGCGTGCGTGGTCCACGGCATTGATCATACCGAGCTCTACCGCCGAAGTCACCTCCACGTCGTCGATGTAGACGCCTTCGGCCTGGGTGTCGCCGTCACTCACGAACTTGAAACACAACCGCGTCTGTGTGCCGGGCGGCAAAAACCCCAGATCGTAGCGGTAAGGCAACCAGTCGTTTCCCATCAGTTTTCCCGGCAGGGCACCGCCGCTCCCGATGAAATCAAGCGTCTTCCAGGTCCCGTCTGGCAAAAGCACCCGCACGTACAAGCCGTCGACGCCGTAAATCGCTACGTCGTACCAGCACCAGAATGTCAGTTGCGCATCCTGCCCCACTGTAAACGGCAGCGTGACCAGCGAGTCCGCCATCCCCGCTACGTACTCGTGCGTCCGACCGTTGCCGCAGTAAAACGCCGTGGGAGCAGAGTAAAAACGAGCGTCAGTCAGCTGCCACGCAAGCGTGTCAAGCTGGCTCAGAGGCTCGTCCCACCGCGCCAGGGACGAGCAGCTATCCACAAATCCCGTTCGCCCCACTGTTACCTGCACCGTGTCGCGCGCGCTGTAGCGCCCGTCGTTTGCTGCAATCGTCACTTCCACCGTAGGAAACCACGGCGACGGTGCCGAAGCATCAACCGTTGCAGCCACGCTCAAACTGGTCGTGGCGCCTGACTCCAGACACACCCCCTCGCCGCAGCTCAGCGGCCCCTCTTCGACCTGCAGCCCTTCTGCAAGCGATCGAAACCGCACCTGGATCCCGCATGCCGCGCCCGAGCCGAGGTTGCTCAGTCCAAAAACGAACTCGCCGCTCTCTCCCGGGTTGATTCGGTGCTCTTTCGTAGCAATTCGGATCAGGTGCGCGTGCAATCGTGGCCACCCCACAGAAACCGCCAGTTCCACCGTCCGGCCGGGCAACTCCAGTTTCAGCGGTGCGCTGGCGCCATCCTGGACTGTGTCCGCCGTTACGACCGTAAAAGGTCCCACCCAGGTGCTGTCACCGGGCGTTAATTCCCCTACATCCACACTGGCTGTTTGTACTTCCAGCCACACCGCCTTGCTGGTCAACGTCGCCATGCCCCCCGCCGAGCCTGTGCCTCCCGCGTTCCAGACCAGAAACCACAACTCCGACGTCGTTCCCGGGTTCAAGAGCTCGTCCGGGAACTGGTCCTCAATCTTCTTCGCTGCCACAGCAAGGTAGGCCTGCGCACTCGTTACCACAATTCCGCTCTCGTGCGGCAACAGGTTCTGCCCTGTCACCACTACCTTGCCCGGCAGGCCTGCCTCGAGGGAGTCCACGGGGACGCTGGCAAATCCAGCCGCATCCGTAAGCGCCACACCCCGCAACCGGCCATCCTGCGAAATCGCCACACGAGCACCGGAACACGGCTGGCCGTTCGCAGTCACCATGACCTCCACGCTGGTTGCCCCAGTGGGAATCGTGTCCGGATGCTGGACACTTAGCTCAGCGGGCACATCCGTCCACAGCGGCAACTCGGGATCGCCGAGCAGGTTGATCTCGTACTCACACCACCGGTACACGTTCTCCTGCCTGGCGAAAGGCATGTAGTAGGCCTTCGCCAGCGCAAGCGCTCGTCCCACCTCCTGCACACCTTCCTGGAAGACAAACCGGTAGAATTGTTGATCGAAGCGGTCCGAGTAGCCAAAATGCGGATTCCCTGGCGAGCCCCAGCCGTACCGTGAGTTGCCAATGAACGCTACCGCACCGCCGTTCGGATTGTTCAGAAAATCCTCGGCAATGCACTCGTGATCGAAAGCAGCCGGCCAGCAGCCGATCGAGTAGATCAACGGGAGACGTCCCCCGTTTGTCAGCCCCTGCACGTCCGAGCGACGCAGGTACCCCTGCCCGACGCCCATCACCGTGTACCAGGCATGTCCGTCGTGGTTCACGAAGTTGTAGCCGCTGTTCAACGCTTCAACCACCGACTCCACACTCTCGTTACCCAGCGACTCGTACAGTTTGGTAATCGGATCAAACCGATCCGGCACGTACAAAAGGTCGATCAGATTCTTGCCTTCGCCGGAGTCGGTGTACGGATTGTTCCACAGCACTTCGCCGAGAAAAAGCATCTTGAGTACGGTCTGCGGGTCAGGGGCTCTCTCGTACACGCTGTCCTTCCAGACGAAGGTTCTCACCTCGTCGTACGTTTGTACCGGCGCACGCCCCACGTAGACGTCCGGAAAACCGTCCACCTGATCGTCAACCTCGCCGAAAACAGCGTTTCCGTTCGCGTTCCAATCGCCGTCCAGATCAGAAAAGTACAGGTCGCACGGGATGTTGTTCTCGTTCTCCGCGTAGTTCGCTTCGCAGTCCATGGCGAACGCGTAGCGCATCGGCACCGTCCAGACGTCGCCACCCAGGAGCACCCAGCGCGTTCCCCACTCCCTGTGCGCGAATTTCAGAAACTCCCGCACCTGCTCCTGGTGATCGAACCCCGAGAAGTTCCGGTAGATCCACTCTACGGAGACTACTTTCGCCGTGATTCCCTTCTCGTTCTTCCAGCGCACGAGCGGCTCGAACGTCGGCACGAATGATCCTGAGGTCACCACAACGTACTGCGCAATCGGCAAATCCCGCGCAGACGCAGCCTTCCGTTCATTGCCCTCTGCCGTGAAGTCGAAATCGGCGAGCAGACGTGCCCCCTCTTTCGCTACCAGCCCTCGCTGTGCCTGCGCTGTCCATTCCGCCCTCTGAACCCCTGTGAACCTCAACGTGACCCCGGCGGCCATTTCCAGGCGTCCACTCTTGGGCCAGTACCTGAATGGACAAACCACCGCTGTCACTAAAGTCGCGTCTCTCAGTGGTTTTGTTCTGATGATTCGGACCGCATCCGAAGGGAAAGCCTCGCTGCTCTCGTAGATGGCCGCCTTACCCTCTTCCAAAGGACCGGCTTCCGACCTGTTCCGCCCAAACGACAGCACCTGAGGCTTCTGGCGCGGCAAAACCCTGTGCCCTTCCCCAAGATCCCGGTACCCGTCGACCTCGGATTTCACCGAAACCCGCTGCCACTCACCGGGCACCAGAACGTTCACCACTCGCCACGGCAGCGAAGGCTCACCAGGCCTGGCAATCACCTCCAGACCAGGCACAAACATGCGTTCGAACCCGTCGATATTTTCAAACTGAACTTCATTGGCAGAAAAGCGCAGCTCGACCGATTTTCCCAGGGGTTGTTCCGCGTGTGCCACCACCGGCGCCAACGCCATTGCGACCAGCGCAAGCACCACCAAACCCATCCGACACCACCGACCGTACTCTCGCATTCTCTGAACCTCCACGCCCGTCAAACGCCCAGAAGCCGCTGCGAAACACCAGCCTTAGATTTTCTACTGCCGTAACCAGCACCGAGCTTTCCCCCGGTCTCCCAGTCTCAGAAATGGTCCCTCGGGAACAAAACCGGGTTCGTTCTCGGGAACACCTTGGAAAGCGTCGCCACCGTCTCCGGGTTCGCCTCAAGCAGCCCCCGGTTGGCCAGCTCCTCCGCACTTACGTAGCCGTAAACAAGTTGCAGCAGGTGGTCCTGCCTTAGCTTCACACGCCCGGCTTCGCCGCCACACGTTCCCACCTGCACCTTTCTTCCTTCCGGCCCGACCTGCACCACCACCTGGCCAAGATCCGTGTCGAAGCACAACTCCACCTGCTTCGTCTCCTCAGCCGGCAGGCTTGCCTCCAAGACTTTCTCCAGATCAAGCATCCGACCCATCCAGCCAGCGTTTCGCGGGTAGTTCACAACCACTTCGCCACCCACATCCAGAAGAAGCGACCGCGCGAACCCGGCATCCGGGTGAATCCGTAAACGCAGCTCCGGTGCGATTTCTTCCTTCGCTTTCCGTGCTAACACGGCAAGCAAACTGCGCACGGCACCCGGCTCTTCGCCCACTGCCTCCTCCACAACGGCAGCACTTTCGTCGATCCAGCAGTAGGCAAGCAGCTTCTTTCCGCTCTTCTTCGCCAGCAGAAGCTTGCCGCCCTTCTCCAGTAGCCAGCGCCAGTAGGTTTCGTCGCGTCTTGCTGGCCCGACCAGAGAGCGAACTTCCCGGTCGTAAAGCCGCTTCAGCTCCGACACCCATTCGCCCGCTTCTTCAGCCTGAACCTCGGTAACCTCGACCTCTGGTTCAACGCGCAGGGCGCTCGCCGTTTTGACCCGTACTTCGTATTTCGGCATCACGACGGCGTAACCGTAGCGGTCGTAGTAGTCCGGGATGCCGTCGAGAAGCGAAATCGCGAAACCAGCCTGTTTGACGTACTCCAGCGCCTCTTCGATTAACCGCCGGTTCAACCCACGACGCTGGAACTCCTGCAACGTCGCCACTACAGACAGTCCCGCTGCCCTCAGTACGCCGTGCCGCATCTGCACCTGGCGCTCAACAATCAGCAAGTGCGAGACGATCCGGCCATCCATTTCAACCACCCGTACGAAATCCCACCGGTGGTCAGGATGCCTCAGCATCCACCTGTACCAGGTCGTCAGTCGCAAGTAACTCGGGTCCCGTGGGAACACACGGGCGATCAGCTCCGCCGTGGTTGCGGCTTCTTCCGGGGTGATTTGCCGAATGCGTAGTTCTGCCATCCCTGTCCTTCCCGATCGTTTGCGAAATTTCTGGCCACGCTGCTGAGTTGCTCTTCCGACTGCACCGTGCTCGCGGTTCAGCAGCCACCAGTTCCGTCCTACCGTGTCAGCACGATTTTCGCGAGTACACCAAACGCTCCCGGCCTGCCACACGCCTACCACAGCAAAGGCCACCGACGCCTCCGCCGATGGCCTTCCCATTTTGCCGCCAGGTCAGTTTTGTCCTGTGCACTTTTTGTGCCGCGTTCTTGTCCGTCACCTGTCGTCTCGCTCTGCTTGCCGGAGTTCCGTCCAGGCAAGGCCCCTCATCCGCGCGCCACATCGCTCCGTACCCGGGTACACAGCGGCCGAGATGGCCGCCCAACACCCACAGCCACGAAATCTAAGCCAAATTCGCCCGGCCCAACTCGCCGGTTCCTCTGTTACGGTGCGGCTCTGGCGGTTCAGCCTCCGGAGCCGCACCAGTGCTTTTCCGCTCAGATTTCCTCAGCGTTCTCGCGGACCTTTTCGATCGCGCGCACGATGTCGTCCATGTCCTCCCGAGACCCGAGGAGAATATTCTGAGTGAGCCAAATGGCCTCATCGAAACAGGCACGTTCCGTTTCCGGCAGGTGGAAGGCTTTGTAGTCCACCGGCACGTCGATCACCTGCCCGCGTCCGCCAAACGTCTTGTTTTCGAAAACAGGCTGTTTGTACAGGGGCAACGAGTAGCCGCCGCTCGCGGGAATGCCTTCCGCCCGCAAGGCCTGCAAGAATGCCGCTTTGCTCTTTCCGCCGAACGCCTCCTTCTTGTAGCGGAAAATGTAGAGGTGCTCCGCGTGGCTCGTCACCTTCGGATCCTCTTTCAGCGGCTCAATTCCGTCGATCTCTTTCAGCTTTTCCGTGAGGTAGGTGGCGTTCTCCTGCCGCGTCTGGAGCTGCTCCTCGTAGCGTGAAAATTGCGCCAGCAACACCGCGCCCTGGAACTCGGTCATTCGGAAGTTACCGCCGTAGTAGAAATGCTCGTACCACTCGCCGTCCTCAGAGCGACCGCAGTTGTGGTGGGAACGCGCAAATTTGGCCACGGTCTCATCGTTCGTCAGGATGATCCCGCCTTCACCGGCATTGATGTTCTTCGACGACTGAAAGCTAAACCCACCAGCGCCTCCGATCGCGCCAACCCGGCGTCCGTTCCACTCGGCGCCCCAGGCCTGGGCCGCATCCTCCACCACGAACAGGTCGTGTTTCGCGGCGATTTGCATGATCCGGTCCATGTCTGCAGGTCGGCCAGCAAAATGCACCGGCATGATGCCCCGC
>JAADFT010000145.1 GCA_013152765.1 Calditrichota bacterium
GGAACATGCCCGACTACAACTGGTAGGAACGGATGTCTGACGGAACGCCCACACGAATCGAAGAGCAAATTGCGGAAGCCATTCGCAACACGTTTCACACGGCGGAAGTGCGTGTGGTGCGAGAGCGGCGAGTGGAGGTGAAGCTTCGCGCTGACCTGCTCCCGCCGCTGGCCAGCAATTTGAAGCACTACCATGATTTTCAGCACCTGTCGCACATCTCGTGTGTGGACTGGCTCGAGGCGAACGAGTTCGAGCTTGTGTACTTCCTCTGGTCGTACACGCACAAGATCATCGTGGCCATCAAGATTCGCATTCCGCGCGACAAACCCAGATTTGTCACCATCCGGCCGCTCTGGCGGCACGCGGAAACCTACGAGCGCGAAATCCACGAGATGTACGGCATTGAGTTCGAAGGCAACGACAATCTGACGCCTTTCCTCCTGGAGGACTGGGACAACATCCCGCCGATGCGGCGCGACTTCGACACCAGGAAGTACGTGGAAGAAACCTACGAATGGCGACCCGGGCGCGAAGAGAACTTTGTGCCGCGACAGGTCATCGCCGAGACGTGGGGCGAACGCTGGTGGGACGGCGCTGCGGCAGACGGCGGCAAGAACGAGACTGATGGGACGTGATCGCTACCAGCAAAAAAGCGACGAAACTCTTCCTCGGACCGCAGCACCCCGGCATCACGGGCAACATGATGGTGGAGCTGGACGTGCTGGGCGACACCATCGTGCGTGCTCGAACGCATGTCGGCTACCTGCACCGGGGCTTTGAGAAGCTGATGGAGCAACGGCTCTGGATCCAGTGTTTCCCGATCGTTTGTCGGATCTGCGTTCCCGAGCCGGACCCAAACGAAGAGAACTTTGCCAGGGGTGTTGAAGAAATCGCTGGCATCGAAATTCCCGAGCGCGCCAAGTGGATCCGCACCCTGGTGCTGGAGCTCTCCCGCCTGCAGGCCTACCTGTTGTGGATGGGCGGGCAAGCGGGCTCCATCGGGCTTTACACCATGCCCCAGTGGACGGTGGGCGACCGCGACTACATCCTGGACCTGTTCGAGGAGCTGACTGGCGGGCGTGTGTACCACATGTACATCTGGCCAGGTGGCGTGCGGCGCGATTTGCCGGACGGGTTCCGCGACCGCGTTCTCAAGGTGATGGACTACCTGGAGAGCCGCCTGCCTGAGTACGACCGGCTTCTTTTCGAGAACGCGCTGTTCATCAAGCGCGCTTCGGGCGTGGGAGTGATTGATCCGGAGAAGGCGATGGAGTGGGGCGTCGTAGGGCCGCCGCTGCGTGCTGCTGGCTACCGACACGACACGCGCATCGACGATCCCTACGAGGTCTACTCGCAGGTCGAGTTTGTGGTGCCCACCCGCACCGAGTCCGACGTCTACGCTCGGGCCATGATTCGCCGCTTCGAGTTCGAACAGTCGATTTCGATCGTCCGCCAGGTGCTGGACAAAATGCCCGAGGGACCTGTGTACACGGGCATCCCGAACCCGTTCCAGTGGCGTGTCCCGCCGGGCGACGCCTACGTTCGCACCGAATCCGCGCGCGGTGAGTTCGCCTACTACGTTGTCAGCGACGGCTCCACGAAACCGCGCCGCGTTCACGCGCGTGGGCCAGCTTACGTGCATGCCGTAACGCTCCTGGAGCACATGCTGGTCGGCGCCAACATCGCCGATGTTTCCATGATCATGAACAGCCTGGGCACCTGCCCACCGGAAATAGAACGGTAAGCATTCCATGGCTCCCAACATCAAAAATGTGTTGCAGCCCTTCTCGGCCCTGAAGCACCTGGGCCAGAAACCGCACACGGTTCGCTACCCGGACGAGAGCAAGCCGACTGCGCCCCGCTACCGCGGTTTTCACTACAACGATCTCGAAAAGTGCGTCGGTTGCGGGAACTGCGCCGCCATTTGCCAGAACGCGGCCATCGACATGGTGCGCGTGGAGGGGATCGAACCCTCGGTTGGGAACTCCGGTCTGCGCCCGCGCATCGACTACGGCCGGTGCTGCTGGTGCGGCCTTTGCGTGGACGTCTGTCCCACCGGTAGCCTGGCGCTCAGCACCGAGTACACGTACGTTTCCGACGATCCGGAGAGTTTTCTCCTCATTCCCGGCCTGGAACATCCCGAGTTCGGCGAGAAGCTGAGCTTCACTTCCGAAGAGGGCTACAATCTGCTGGACTTCAAGCGGGTGCCCATGCGCGAGCTCGACCCGAAGGAGCGGGTGAAGTCGTTCGCGGAGGTGGTGCTGGGCTACATGGAAGAGGAGGCCCGGAAAGAGGCCAGTCGCTGTGCAGGGTGCGGCATCTGTGTGTCCGCCTGCCCGGACCACATGCACATCCCGGAGTACATCCGCGCCATCGCCGAGGCGAACGATCTGGAGTCGCTGAAGGTCATCTACGACAACAACCCCCTCGGCGAGATGTGCGGCAAGGTGTGTACGCGTCGCTGCGAGGGCGTGTGTGTGCTGACCCACCGGGGCGAACCGGTGGCCATCCGCTGGCTCAAGCGATTTGCGACCGAGCGCTTCGACGATTTCAGCAAGGTGCTGAATCCGGAAATTCGCCCGAAGAACGGTCTGAAGGTCGGGATCATTGGCGCGGGACCGGCAGGTCTCACCGCGGGCTACTACCTGGTGTTGCGCGGCTACGACGTCGACATCTTTGAGGCGCTGCCGAAGGCAGGCGGCATGACCATGGCTGGCATCCCGAAGTACCGTTTCCCCGAGGACAGCCTGGACAAACAAATCCGCTACATGGAGCAGGTGGGTGTGCGGATTCACACGAACACGCGCGTTGGCAAGGACGTGGCCTTCGAGGACCTGCTGAAAAAGTACGATGCCGTGTTCATGGGCGTTGGCTTCCACAAACCCTACATGTTGCGGATCAAAGGGGAAGAGCTGCCCGGCTCGATCCAGGCGGTGACGTTCCTGCGCGAGGTCAACTTCGGCAAAAAAGTGGATGTGGGGAAGCGCGTCGTGGTGATCGGCGGCGGCGACGTGGCCATCGATGCTGCCCGCGTGTCGTTGCGACTCGGGGCCAAAGCGACGATTCTGTACCGGCGTCGGATGCAGGACATGCCAGCGGATCCGGAGGAGATCGAAGGAGCCCTGGAAGAAGGGGTGGAGATCGTAACTCAGGGCATTCCGCTGGAAATTCTGCCAGGTCCGGACGGGCGTGTGGCTGCCATCAAGTACGGCATGGCCGAGATGGTGCCCGATCCAAAGGGAGGACGCCCACGGCCGAAATTGATCGAGGGCGACGAACACATCCTGGAAGTGGACACCGTGATTGCCGCCATCGGCCAGGAGGCGGACTACTCGTTCATCCCGCAGGAGTACCTGGACAAGCTGAAGATCGAGCGAGGCCGCATCGTGGTGGACGAGTGGCAGGCTACGTCGATTCCTGGGCTCTTTGCCGGAGGCGACACCACCAACCGCCGCGCCGACGCGATTTCGGCCATCGCCGACGGCTACCGCGCCGCAGAAGGGATCGACCGCTACCTGCGTTCGTAGGGCGGGACCTGTTTCGTCCGGGCGACGCGCATCGGGCGTTCTCGTCCTACTCTTACGTCGGTTTTCAGCGTTCGGGGGACTGTTTCCTCACCTTCTGCATCGAATGACCGGTTTCCCTTCCCCGGACTCCACGGACGCTCACCAGACTCGCCCCGGTTTATCCCTGTCTGCCCCCAATCGCCAGTACAGCGCAATTCTCTTCTCCAAAAGCAAGCCCACCGCCCCGCGGTTCGCCTTAGTTTCCCGACTCGAAGCTCTCCCCGCCCGTAGGCAGTTAACACTCCACTTCACCGCGTTTCCAGGCTGGTTAAAGCGCGCGCCGGCTCAGGCGAAGTGAATTTCGCCCCACAATTTGCCGACGCTCATTCGTCAGGCGCTAACGACTCCTGCAGACCTGCCGATATTCCAGAGGAACCCTGGGAAATCCCTCAACATTTCGTTTTTCAGCGGGAGGTGTGATGAGGCGCGGACGAGTGCTTGCCTGCCTTTTGGCAGTGTGTCTTGCAATCCCCGTGAGCGGTCAGACCCTTTTTCAGGCGCGCCTGGACTTCACCACGGGCGTGCGGCCTTCGAGCATCGACGCCGGAGACGTGGACGGCGACGGCGACGTGGATCTGGTGGTCGCCAACAAAGGCGAAAACACCGTCACACTGCTGGTGAATCAGAACCACGGCGATTTCGTCGAGCGGACGATTGCGCACACGGGACACGCGCCTCAGGCGCTTGCCCTGCTGGACCTCAACAACGACGGTCGACTGGACCTGGTGGTCGCCAACGAGCAGGACAACGGTATTCAGCTCTTCCTCAACAGGGGGCAGCTCAAGTTCTCTCCTTCGCTGACCTACGGTTCTGGAAACTGGCCCACCGATCTTTACAAGCACGATCTGGACGGCGACGGCGACGTCGATCTCGTGGTCTGCAACGCGCTGAACAACACGGTTTCGGTGTACAAAAATCACGGCGACGGAACCCTTTCGGTGATGCAGAACTACCGCGTCGGGTGGCAGCCGTCGTCGAGCACGGCCGCTGACTTCGACGGCGACGGGGTGGTTGACCTGGCAGTTGTGAACGCCGGCGACAGCTCGCTTTCCGTGTTGTACGGCGACGGGCGCGGTTACTTTCGGCCCGCTTTCAACTACGCAATTGGCCAGCAACCCTACCACGTGACGTCCGCGGACCTGAACGGCGACGGCCACGCCGACCTGGTCGTCGCGAATTTCGGCGAGCACTCCGTGTCGGTGCTGCTGAACGACGGCAAAGGCAAATTCCCGAGTCGCAAGGACTACCTGGTGGCCCGTGGGCCGGACTGGGTGTCGCTTGCTGACGTGGATGGCGACGGCCTGACAGACATCGTGGTGCTGGGTGCGGAGAACCACCAGGTGTCCATCTTGCGAGGACTGGGTGGCGGCAAGTTCGATTTCGCCCGGTCGTACGACGTGGGACATTACCCGGTCTCGATGGCCGTGGCCGACGTGGACGCCGACGGATTTGCTGACCTGTGTGTGGTCAACCGCGAGGACCGGGGCATTTCGGTGCACCTGAATCGAGGCGACGGTTCATTCGACGTGTCGCCCTCGATCCCCGTGGCCGAAGCGCCCACCGCCGTCTTGCTTGCCGATTTGAACCACGATGGCCTCCCCGACCTGGTGGCCAACAACTTCCAGGACCGCGACGTAACCGTTTTCTTGAACCTGGGCAGCAGACAGTTCGCTGAAGGGCAGAAGTACTACCTGGGAAACAGCCCAGCGGATCTGGCAACGCTGGACGTCGATCGCGACGGGTCCCTCGACATCGCCGTGGCCAACCGCTTCAGCGACGACGTGGACATCCTGATGAACAACGGCCAGGGGCGGTTCGAGCCGAAAATCAACATCTGGGTGGGACGGGAACCGGTTGCGATCGCCGCAGGGGATCTGAACGGCGACGGACTTGAGGACATCGCGGTGGCCGACATGGCGGAGAACGGCGTCACCATCTTGTGGGGCACCTCCGACGGCTTTTTCTCCGAGCCGGAAGTTCTGCAGGTTGGTGCGCGCCCGGTGGACGTAGCCATCCGGGATCTGGAGGGGGACGGCCAGAAGGAGCTGCTCGTTCTGAACCAGCAGGACGCCACGCTGTGGGTGCTGGATCACGCGGACAGCACGTTTGAACTGCGCTCGCGTTTTCGGCTGGGGACGTCGCCGCGTTCGCTGGCGGTGTTCGACGCCAACGACGACGGCTTGCTGGATGTGGCGGTTGCTTGCCCCGGCGCTGGCAAAGTGTGGACGTTCGTGAACATCAACGGCGAACTTCAGCCTGCCGGTCAGATCGCCGTGCCCGGTGAGCCGGTCGGGATCGCTGCGGGCGACGTAGATCGCGACGGGCGGGTTGACCTGCTGGTGACGTGCGAGAAATCGAACGCGGTGGCCGTCTACCGCGGGCTTGGCGACGGCCGGTTCAAACCGCTGGCCAGTTTTGGTGTAGGGAAAAAGCCGCA
>JAADFT010000146.1 GCA_013152765.1 Calditrichota bacterium
TCGTGATGTCAAAGGAAAGCGTCCACGTGGTGAGCGGTTTCCCGGCGCTGCGCGTCGAAACGGCCGAATTCGAGCAAAACTGACGCGTCCTCGGGCTCTCTAACCCCGCAACCGGGTTGGGTCTGCAAACCAGGAACGCCAGAAATCCTCTCAAACAGGGTGAGTCCTTCGGACTCGACTGAAGGGTTGCCCCAACTCGGTACATTCCTGGAGCGTTTACTCCACTGGAACCGCGAGGCAACCGAAAACGCTCTGTCTTTCTTTCCTGGACGCGCCGGTCTCCCCAAGACTCACCCGTCAACTTTCCGATTTTCCCTGACTTCTCAAACTACCCTGTGTTTACCTTAAAGGATCCGGGTTTACCCGCAACAGGCGGGAGAAATCGAGTCCCGACCAGGTCTTACACCGCCAGCAAACCTCTGGTTTGCCCGCGCAACTTCGCCCTCCGGCAACTGTCTCTTCTCCTAACGGCCTGCGAAGACCGTGTCCTTCGTCACCCCGGTCATGCCGCCCGACGTAAAGATTTGCCCTTTCTCGTCGATACCTTGGTTGAACGGTTGCACGACGACGCCATCCTTCAACTTTGGGAGAATGGGCATGGTGCGGTTAACGTTACGGAAGAAGCTTGGTCTGGCGGTCGCGGCGGTCCTGCTTGTCGGACTGGTTGCGACGGGAATGGGGCAAGATTGGGCTTCGATTTTGGCGCCGGCCAAAGGCAAGAAATGCCAGGTGTACCTCAAATCGGGCGAGGTGCGCAAGGGAAAGCTGATCAAGGTCGGCGAGGACTACATCACTGTAGAGGTGAAGCTCAGCCCGTTCTACGCTGAGCCGCAGACCTACCGGATCACGCAGGTAGACCGCATCGACTACGGCAGCGGTGTGGTTGATGTGGATCAGTACCTGGCTGGCAGCGGGAGTCAACAAACCACGGTTGCGAAGTCGGAGCAGGCTTCGCCGGTGGCTTCCAGCCAGCAGGTCCGGACCACGCAGCACTCAAGTGCGGGGAGCTCCAGCTCGGAATCGGACGACGACACGGTCCAGAAGTTGATGGCAATCCTGAAGAGCCTGGACGAGGGGCCAACAGCCAAGCCGGAGCAGCGCCCGATGGCCGCCGCGACGGAGCCAGCGGCTGTGCAAGAAGGGCAGACAGGTTCAAGCGTGAGCCAGCAGTCAGCGACTCAAACGCGCACTGAAACGGTTGAACGCAAGCGCGTTGAGCCCGCCAGCAGACCGGAGCGCGCCAGAAAGGTGGTGGTTCCGCTGACCAGAAAGACAGTACAGGCGCGGCCCGCTCAGAGCACGAGTAAAGTTTCCACCGCGTCGCAGAAGACGGTTCAGAAGGCCTCGTCGGTTTCGCGTCGGAAGAAAACGGCTCCGTCGCCAGCGCGAACCCGGACGGCGGTCAGAAAGCGAGCTGTCACCCGAAAGCCGCAACCCAGGAAAACGATTCCTGCGCCAAAGCCGGCCAAGACGCGTTTGGCCAAAGTGGCAGCACCGACCAGCAAGGCCGTTGCAGTAGCCCAAGCGCCCAAGACACGGCCGCAGGGATCCGTTGTGAGTGCGCAGCAGCCAGACGAGACGCAGGCGAAGCTGGCCGAAGCTGCCGGTGTGGTTGCGACTTCTGCGAATGCCGGGAGTGCAACCGCCTCTCAGGCAGGTAGCCCGGTTCTCAAGGCGGTTACCGTTCTGGCGGGTGCAGTTGGACTGCTCGCTCTGGCTGTACTCGCGCTGACGGTGGTTGTGCTGAGGCGACACAAAACCAGCGCGCCGCAGCCGGCCGTTCCCGCCGCTCCTGCCGCTGCACCTTCCGTTCCGGTTGCGAGCGAGGAACCGGCTCCGCAGCCGGAACCCGCGCCCAAACCGCCCGCTCCAATCCACGTGGTCATGGTCAAGGGCGACTACGCGGTGGTGGACCACGGCCTGGACCAGGGCATCAAGGTGGGCGAGTTGTTGTTGCTGCGTCGCGCGGTAGAGGATGGCGAGTACGAAATCGGTCTGGCGCGCGTGCTGAAGGTCTTCGACAGACTCTCGGGGGTGAAACTGATCGAGCGCTGGGTGGAAACCGACCTTCGCGTGGGCGATTCGGCTGTGCGCTACCGACCGGCTGAGCCTGCGCCGGAGGACCTGACGTCTGTGGCGGTGACCCAGGTCGGTGGACGTCCGCACCCGGACGCGGCCACAAGACCGGCGGACGAGGTGCCCCAGATGCGTCTGCCCAGCGAGGCCGGTACACAGCGCCGCAACGGCTGGCCGACGTAGCAGCTGTAGCAGCAGGGGGCAAGCGTCAAATCCCTTGGGCCAGGGAGGGCCTGCCAGGATTTGATGCTCTCGGAAAAGGGTGAGATCTCGGGGTAGCAACCAGATCGCAGGGAGGCTCGTTGGTTGTTCAACTCGATGAGGTGCTACAAGGGGAAGCGGTGCTTTGGCAAAGGGGCTGGTGATGACTGGACGACTCGACGACAGACATTGGCCGCAGCAAATGAGGACACAGCATGGCAACAACGGTCCTTCCGAACTACCGTCACCGGACTGGTACCCATCCCGAGAGCACCGCTCTCTCGAACTACCTGCGTTTCTTTGGACTGAACTTTAGCGAGGCTTTTCTTTTCGGACTTGGACGGGGACTGAATTTCATCTACTGGCAGGGCCGCAAGATGGCGGCTCCGCTGATTCGAGGTCGCATCAAACCGGACGGCGTGGTGAAGAACGTCGCCTCACTGCTCGGCTCCCGTTGCGAAATCGTGGCGATGCCCACACTCGAGGTGGCTCAGAGCTACATTCGCCACGAGCTGGACGCAGGAAATCCGGTACTCGTGAAAGTCACACTCGAGGACGCCAAGCTGCCTGCAGGGGCGCTGGAGTCGAACTACCTGGTAATCGTTGGCATGGGCGACGGGGATTTCGTGGCTCTGGCGGAAACGGATGGGGATGAGCCCGCGCTTCAGCCGCTGCCTGTGCTCTTCTCCGAGTGGGAAAAGAACGGCACCCCGCAGTTCGTGTCCTTTTCGCCGAACGTCGTTCCGAACGACCTGGCTCAGGTGCTGAGAACTACGCTCAGGCAGCATGCTTCGGAAATGCTGGACCCGCCGGTCGCCTACCTGGGGATTCGCGGGATCGAGCATTTTGCCAGCAGCGTTGTGCTGTGGCCCGACCGTCTGCGCGACGTGAGCATGGCGGCGAGTGTGTTCGTACAGAGCTGGACGCACCCCTACGCCGGCGGCGATGGGTACCGTGGTCTTTACCGCCATTTCCTGATCGAGGCTTTCGAGATCATCCCTTCATCGTTAATCGAAGATGCCGTGCGCACCCTGGGCCGGGCGATGGTCTACTGGCGGGGAGTGACGGCGAGCCTGCGCGAGGTGGCGGATGGCCGCGAGGGGATGGACAGTTTTCTCCGGGAAGCCAGTCGGCTCCTCTGGGAGGTAGCCCGGCTCGAAGGGGAAATCATGAGCACTCTGGCCGAGGTTTGACGGCACGTCCTTTGCAAATCTCACCGTGGTGTGGCCGCGAAAGGGGACCGCGAGCTCGCCCTCTGACCGGAAATTGCCGGGAGTTGGAGTCAGGGTGGACAATTCTTGCCGTGCGTTCTTTCGGTGCATTCGCAAAATCGGTTCAGGTGAAGTGGCGAGGAACGCCGCTTACCAGCCCTGCCGACGTCAGCGGCTTCGACGCGAACGGACCCAGGGCAGGGCCTCGGCGTCCGCAGGTGCCGCGCTCACGAGGAAGTTCTGCCCGGGCGTGGAAACTCGCCCCTTCGTTGGAACGTTGCCACTGATTTCAGGCTTGTGACTCGCAGTCGCTGGCAAGTGCTTTGGAAATAGAAGTGTGCAGTTCTTTTAACTGAACAAAGGAGGTCGCGATGCGCAGTAGGTGGATCGGGTTCGTTGTGGGGATTGCGCTCGTTGCCAGTTCGACGGCAGCCGCTGGCACCGCCAGACCGGTACGTCGGAACTACCTCAACCTGGCACAAATTCAGCGCAGGGCTGCTGCAGTGGCTCAAATGCGCGCAGCGCGGGAAAACTCACACCACGTGCTGTTCACGAAACCAACCAGACCGCAGGCCAAGCAGGTCCTGCTGAACAACCTGCTGGTCAACGGGAGCAATCCGGCCGCTTTTTTCATCGGTGACACCGTTCAGATTCAGTTCACCTTCGACCCCGGCGAGGCGGTTGCAAGGGTCACGAACTACCTGGATCTGGATGGTGACAGCCTGATCACACAGGCCGACGAGCAGGTGATGGACCGTTTGACGGTGATCGACAACGGTCCTTTTGACGAAGACAGCACTTTCGGGGTCTTTTCTGCACGAGTTCCCTCGCTGGAGCTCTTCCCGGTGGCAGGGGATTACATCCTGGAGGTCACGAACGGCATTTCGGCTGCCTTTTGCTACGTCACCGTCCTGCTGCCACCGGTGATGAATTTCTCGATTTCGGGCGTTGTGGTTGAACCTCCGAACACGCCAGGCATCGTGGTGCTGGCGAATTTCGGCGGCCCGAACAGTGGACCGGAGGAGGGCAACTTCGTTGCGGCTGTGACCGACTCCAGCGGCGCGTTTACCATCCCGGTTCCGGACTACCTGGCCGGCGACACGGCAACCGTGGTGGCGGTTGACTTCCTTGGAGTGACCGACAACTACGTGGCCTCGCAGCCGCAAATGGTCCCCGTGCTCGGGAACGTGAGCGGTCTCGCTCTGGTCATGATGCCTGCGACCGCGTGGGCCCGGGTGGAACTCACAGACCAGTTTGGCAACCCGGTGCCCGGGGTTCGGGTGTACCTTGAGGCAGATGGACCCGGAACTCAGGCGCGGACCGATTCGAACGGCGTTGCGATCCTTGGAGGCATGCCCGGACCGTGGTACAACGTCTACATTGAGGAAGAAGACTTATGGCCGTACTACATGGCAGGGGGAGAGAATGTTACCCCCTTCACGATGGTAGAGGGCGACACAACCTCCGTGCAATGCGAGGTGTATGCAAACGACAGCTCGATTGAGGGAACGGTAACCATTGCGGGCCAGCCCGCGGTCGGACTTGAGGTTGGAGCCTGGGCCCCTGAAGGTTACTCCTGGGACTACTCGGACTACAGTGGGCATTTCTCAATCCCGGTCTACTCCGGTGTGCAGGATGGCTACTGGGTTGGTCTGGATGAAGAGTTGATTCCGCCTGGCTACTTCGTGCGGTACCCGGAAGGCTTGGTTCCGGCGGGCACGACAGGCGTGAGGATTGAGCTCTGGCCCGCTCCAAGCAGGATCTACGGCTTCGTGACGGATGCGTCCACGGGTCAGCCAATCGAGCACGTCTGGGTGGAAGCCAGGAATGACAGTTTCTGGCTCGGCGACGACACGGACGAAACCGGCTACTACGAGATTCCCGTCCCGAATGGGGTGTACGAAGTACATGTCTGGGCCGAGAACTACCTGCCTGAGTCGGACACCGTCGCGGTGGTTAACGACAGCGTTGAGGTGGACTTCGCGCTGCAGCCGTTCGTGCCGGCTGTGATCCAAGGAGCGGTGCGCGATGTGGCGGGTAACCCGATCGCCGACATCCACGTTTGGGCGCGTTGCGATTCGCCTTTCTACTTCGAGCGCGACACGTGGACGGATCCAAACGGGTACTACGCGATCAGCGAGTTGCCTCCTGGCCGCTACATCGTGGAGGCCTACGGCGACCTGTGGGCCCGTCAGTTCTACGATCACGTCGCAAGCTGGGACAGCGCCACGTACGTGTACGCGGGCCCGGGCCAGACCGTCATGGGAATCGATTTCGACCTCTTGCCGGGCGGTGCAATTCAGGGAACGGTGTGGGACGCCGAGACCGGCCAGCCTCTGGAAGGTGCACACATTCGCGCGGAAGTGATCAGCGATTCGCTTTCGCCCTGGACTTACTGGTTCGAGATGTGGGTGGAAAGCGGTCCGGACGGGCAGTACACCATCGGCGGCCTGCCACCGGGCAAGTACCTGGTCCAGGCCGACAAGATGGACGACGGCTACCTGCCTCA
>JAADFT010000147.1 GCA_013152765.1 Calditrichota bacterium
ACATCTGGCTCAACGAGGGTTTCGCCACCTACTGCGAGGCCCTGTTTGAGGAGCACGCCTTCGGCCGCGAGTCGATGCAGATGCTCCTGGATCGCTACGCCAGCGACTACTTTGCGGCGGTCGGTCGGAGAGGCTTCTTCCCCATTCATGCCCCCAGGTACATGTGGGGGCCAACAGTGTACTACAAGGGGGCCTGGGTTCTCCACATGCTTCGCTTTGTCGTTGGCGACAGTGTCTTCTGGCGCAGCCTGCGCACGTACCGCCAGCGTTACGCGTTCGGCAACGCCAGCATTCGCGACTTTGAGGCGGTGGTAGAAGAGCAGTACAGGGGTGACCTCCGGTGGTTTTTCGACGAGTGGCTTTACATGCCCGGCCATCCGGTGCTCGGACTGGATTGGCACGAAAGTCAGCCCGGCATCGTGGACCTGACCATTCGGCAGGAACAAACGGTGGCCCCCCTGTTTAAGATGCCCCTCGAGGTCGGCCTGAGCGGGGAAAACGGCGAGACGCGTCTTGACACCGTGTGGATCCAGGCTCGAACCGACACGTTTCGGCTGCGAACGGGGCTCGGTCGGATTCAGCGTGTCGTTCTGGATCCAAACGGGTGGTTACTCAAAGAGCTTCGCTTTGCGCGTTCGTTCAGAGCCAGGAATTTTGCGCTTGCGCCCCCTTACCCGAACCCGGCACGTGATGCCGTGCACCTCGCTTTCTGGCTCGGCAAATCTCCCCCTGGGCACGTGCGGCTGCGGGTCGTCGACATCCGGGGGCGCACCGTGAAGATCCTGCTGGACAAACCCTACTACGGTCCGGGCGCAACACTCACCTGGCACGCCGAGAACACACGCGGCAAGAGGGTCGCGCCCGGAGTGTATTTTGCCGTCCTGGAGTGCGGCGAGCGCCGCGCTGTCCAGAAGTTCACGCTGCTGCCCACCCGGTAACCCGCGCGGAAGACAAGCCGCTCGTGCAGAGACGAGCAAGCTCGCCGGAACACCAGATGGCTCGATCCAAAGGTCAGACCACAGCGACGGAAGCAGCGTGATTGAACCTGCGGATGTTAAGCCGCCGCGCCGTTAAGCCGAGCGCAAGCGAAGCCAGTGATCGGCTTAGCTACCTACTTCAGCCCCATCTCGTCCAAACGTCGCACCTGGAACGTTGGCTCTGTGCCAGCCATCCGCAAGAAAACATCCAGTGGCACAACTTCGAATTCGGGACCGAGCTCGTCCAGAATGCCCTTCACGCGTTTGATGTCGCTGCTTTCGCGCACGTGCATCAGGAGGAAGTAGGGCCGTTTCGGATTCATTCGGGCGAGCTCCCGCAAGTCGTTCACCGCCTCTTCAGCCGGGCGGTCGGGCGACAGGTAGTAGCTGTACGAAATGAACGGCCTGCCGTTTCGCACGTCGTAGGTGTTCGCCGGTCCGTAACCGTTCACGAAACCGATGGCGCCGGGCATTTCGCGGTAGTAGACGTCGAGCACGCGCTTGGGCAAATCGATGTTGCCGTAGTAGCGGTTGCCCTCCGAGTAGTCCATCGTTTCGAACACGCGCAGGTCGAGCGCCTTCATCAGGTCCCACGCTTCGCGCACCAAACCAGGAAGCAGATCCGGCGGAACCGCTTTGGGGTAGAGGTAACCGGGCCCCGAAAGCGCCCCGATGAAGTAGTCGTTGGGTGTGGCCATGTCGTAGAAATACTGCAACATGCCGGGCGCCAGCCAGATCCAGTTCATCGTCACTTCCCAGGCGTAGGGAATCTCGCCGCGGCCCGGCTTGAGCCAGGCGCCGATGCCGAGCCCGTCGGACTGGATGCAGGCGATGTACACCTTTTTCTTCGGCACGATTTTCTGGTGAGGCTTCACACGGTGATTGTTGCGGAACCGGTGCCCAGGCGTCGTCGGGATGTGATGGCTGAAGCTCATGTTCGGCAGGGTGTTCAGCCCTTCCATCCGAAAACCGTGGCGCGAGAGCAGGGTGATGTGTTCGTCCTCGGTGTCCTTGACGTACGAATGCCAGCCCATCACGAGGGTCATGGGGTTCATCTGGCTCAGCAAGCTGTCGGCAAAGCGGTACTCGAGGCTGTCGTGCGGATCCGCGGACAAATCGGTGAAGAAAACGCGTTTCATGATGCCAAAATCGGCGATTCCAGGCTGCATCTTGTTGCCACCAACGCCGCCGAGCCACACGATGAGATCCTTGTTGGTCCGATCCCAGAACCTGGCGTAGGCCCAGTGGTAAATGGCGTAATCGCTCTTCCCTTCAAACCGACCGCGGTAGTCGTCGATTTTCTTCAGCCCGAACTTTTCCACCAGCGGCACCAGATCTTCGGTCACCACAACGGCATCTTCGAGGCCTGCAGCGGTGAAAGCGACGATCAGAGAAGTACGCACGTTCTTGTCCCAAACGATGTACCCCTTGGCAAATCGGTGCAGCTTCTGCAGAGCTTCTTCGGGCGTTTTGAGCTCTTCGAACCGGATGTGGCGCGTGTCGCGGTAGTAAGTCATCACAGCTTCGGTGAATGTGTAGGGCCAGTCCGGCGGGTACACAAAGTAGAGCCGCGCCGTGTCGCGGTTGGCCAGCCCCTGAAGACTGATCAGCAGGGCATTTGTGGGCAGGTCGCCGCTGATTTCCCAGTTGTCCGCGAGGTGCATCAGGTAAGCGTGTTTCGGTACGTGGTACGTAAGGCGAGGCCAGGCAACCACCTGACCAGCGAGAAGGGTAAAGCCCACAAGCACGGCAGCAAAAGCGAGTTTTGTCGACTTGATTGTGTTCATGGCAATCTCCTCGAAACGTGGTTTCAGTTCAGGGACGCAAAGCGCACGAACCTGCTACTTGCGCACGTAGACGAACGTGAACTTGTTCGGCCGTGTGGAGCGCTCCTCCGTGACCGTGAGGGTCTTGCCATTTTCCGAAACCTGGTACGTTTTTCGAACCTGCAGCACGATTTCTCCCTGTGATGTCTGCAACGGGTAAGTCTCCACCGTCTGGAGGGATCTCGACGGTTTGAGCCAGGTAGCCACGATTTTGTCAACGGTTCCGGGCTTCACCCACACGCCGAGATGCGGCGTTTCCGGCCACTTTGGCGCCGGGAGTTCGACTTTCGACGTGTCGCCGCCGACCGTGAATGTCAGGGTCCGTTCCTGGGAATACCGACTCGCCGACCAGCGTTTGTGTAGAGTGAGTTTCTGGCCGTCTCGTTCGATTTTCAACACAATCTTCCGCCAGGGGTCGGTGTCGGAGCTTTTGGTCCTGTCCAGCTGCCAGGTGCCGGTGAGGTCCCTGTGGCGGGCACACCCACCCGACAAAATCAACACCCCGGAAAGCAAGACGGCCACACCGAGTTGCTTACCCAAGTGTCTCATTGTGTCCTCCCTGATTTGGCGGTTGCGTGGTACACGGTTGGAACAACACCTGTTTCGAATCTAAGAACGCCCAGATTTCCGCCGACGCGGGTAGCCCCTCTTTCGCTCGCCTTGACCGGCGAATCAAGTCCGAGCAGAACAGCCGAAGAGCAGAGGCGAGGTCGCCCCTCACAGTTGAACCGAGCTTGCGAGGCGATTCTACCAAGTTCGTAAGAGAATTGCAAGCGGATTCGGAACAATTTTGTAAATTTCTGTCGCGTGGGTCCTCACTTTCTAAGCACGGAATCCCCCTTTGTGTGCTCGGGCACAGGCCAACAGGGCAGGCTCACCCGTAACTCGAAACTCCAGAGCCAGGCCTGTCCGCCCGCTGCCGGAGCGAATTGGCGACGTAGCGGGAACACGTCAAGCTGAGAGTCCGAACTGATTTCCGCGCGCGTAGAACAGCGGAATCCGCACGCAAGTTTGCCACGCAACAGGTGTAGAAACAAGTTGCGGCAGGTAATTCCGGGCCTGTTTTCGCCGCAAACGCCTTACGCGGCCGGATTGAGTTTCTGAAGAGCAGCACTCTCGACCGTTTTTTTTCACCGGGTTTTTCAAATACAGAAGCACAGGAGATCCATTCCGTGCAGACTGCCAGATCATTTCGAAAGCTCGCCCACGCGCTGAGTCTGACGGTGCTTGGTGCCGCACTTGTTGTTGCTGGCTGTTCGAAGAGCGACAGCCCGGTCAAAACAAGGCGTCCCGGCGGCATGCCAGGCCGCGGTTTCGCCGACCAGTCGGCCGCCATCCCGGTCGAAATTGCCATCGTTAAACGCGACACCATTTCGAATTACCTTCTGGCCAACACAACGCTGGAGCCAGAACGCAGCGTGGACGTGGTGGCCAAGGTGTCGGGCGTGGTCGTCGAACTGCGGGCTGAAGAAGGGGACGCCGTGAAGGCCGGTCAGCTCCTCGCCAGGCTCGACGACTCCGAGCTCGCCGTGAACGTGAAACAGGCCAAAGCCCGCCTGGATAATGCCAAGACCGCCTTCGAGCGCGCCAAAGAGATGTTTCAGAAGAATCTCACGAGCCGCGAAGCTTACGAACAGGCCAAGCTGGAGCTGGAGACCGCGCAGGCTCAGTACGAGTCGGCTCAGTTGCAGTGGCAGTACTCTCGCATCCGCGCTCCGATTGACGGCGTCGTGACCGCTCGAAACATCGACCTCGGCGACATGGTGAACATGAACACCGTGGTGTTCTCCCTGGCCGATTTCAACCCACTTCTGGCAAAAGTTCACGTGCCGGAGAAAGACATCGCTCAGGTTCACGTCGGGCAGCCGGCCAAAATCACGGTGGAATCAGCGCCCGGACGCACATTCGTCGGCAGGGTTCAGATGATCAGCCCGGTTGTGGATCCAACGACCGGCACCGTGAAAGTGACCATCGAAATCCGCAAACGGGAAGGTATTCTCAGACCAGGGATGTTCGCGTCGGTGTACCTGGTCACCGAAACACACCCCAACGCTCTGGTCATCCCCAAGAAAGCACTGGTCCTGGAGAGCGAACGCGACATGGTGTTCGCCTTCAAGAATGGTCGCGCGCACGAGGTGCCGTTGAAACTTGGCTTTTCCGACGCCCAGAACGTGGAGGTTCTGGCTGGCCTCGCCGAAGGCGACACAGTGATCACGGTTGGACAAGAGGGTTTGCGCGAAGGCACCCCAGTGCGGGTTGCCCAGACAGCGCCGATCGCTGGCACCGAAGCCGCGGCCAGGCCAGAGAGTTTGAGAACCAGTCTCCGCACTCCGCAGCGGCCTGAAGTCGCGGAAGGAGCAGGTTTTGGCGCGGGGCAGCGGCGGCAGATCACCCCCGAGCTCCTGAAACGGATGGAGGAGCGCCTTCTCGCGGTGCCGGAAATCCGCAAGGCATACGAGAAGAAAATGAAAGATCCCGAGTTCGCTAACGACCTCGAGGCGCGAGCCCGCTTTCTGAGAAAACAGGCACGTGCGTACTGGATGAAGAAACGTTCTGCCGGGCCCGGCAGACCCGGCTTCTGAGCCAAACATGCACTGTCGCCGGCTGTTACGCGAGTAGTTCTGTTACGCCAAAATGTAGTTGATTTTTCACGAACTCAATCCGCTTGTTCAGGCTGAGAGGCTGCTTGATTTTTGCGTGAAGTGAGCCTGCTTCAGCAGGCAGATTTTCTTGCTAGTCCGGGGATTTGATCCCCGGGCGGACACGCCTTGCGTCAGTTTTGGCTTCGTCTCCCGAATCTAACGTAGTAGACGTAGGCTAGCCCCTGTCGCTGAGGGGCCCGAGTTCGCGTTCCACCGAAGCCAGGCAGGCGCCGCATCTCATCCAAGAAGTTCTGCAGTAGACGTAGCTCAAGAACTGGACCAGTTGTTTATGTCCTTACCGGAATTTTCAGTCAAAAAGCCAATTGCGACGCTGATGGTCATGCTCAGTGTGCTTGTGCTGGGTGTGTTGGCCTGGCAGCGTCTGCCCCTCATGCTCTTCCCCGACCTTTCCTGGCCCAATCTCTCCATCAACATTCCGTACCGGTCCTCTTCCCCGCAGGAGGTGGAGCAACTCATCACCATCCCTGTGGAAGACGCCATGGGCACGCTGAGCCACCTGCAAAGCATCAGTTCCACGTCCAGCAGCA
>JAADFT010000148.1 GCA_013152765.1 Calditrichota bacterium
GGGACCGGGAAGACGGGCTTCGTGTCGACTTAACAGGAAAAGCCTGACACGCAACGCTCAGGGGCTGCACGAATCTCTTGCCTGCCGAGGCGGGGGTAAGCGGTTGCCTCTTTTGAGACCGTTAGTTGCTGTGAAGAAGGAATGTCCCCCGGTTGACCTCTGAGGCACGTGGTTCTTGAGCCCGGTTGGTTTTCGGATCAAGCCGGGCCCCGGGAAAAGTAACGCCCGCCGGGAATCTCTCCCAAGCGGGCGCTCTTGTGAGGGGAGGGGGTTGGGGACCTCCTGACAACGCTGGCTACCGATTTGGATCGAGCCAACGCTGCCAGTCGGGGTCGTACATTTCACCGCGTGCGTTCGAGTGAACGAGCTCGTAGTCGCCCATCTCACGCTTGTCGACGAAAATGAAATCGACGCCGCCCTGAATCGAGTAGTAGTGCCAGATCTGGTAGGCGCGGTGACCCATCGAAAACGGGAACCGCTCGATTTCGTCCGGACGGCCGTACATCAGCAGCACACGACCGCGATCGGTCTTGTAGCCCTCGCGAAACCCACCGAAGTTGCGGTTGGCCATTTCCACTCGCATCAGGTAGTCGCGCTTGAACTCGTTTTCTGGCGTGCCAGGAGTCTGGTCGCGGTCGGCCCAGAACTTCTTGATGAAATCCCGTTTTCCCTGCAGGTCCAGCTTTTTCCAGATTTTGCGCTCTTGCCGCGTGGCGATGTAGCGGCAGTAGTCGAATTCCTTGTCCAGCTCCTTTTCGGTCATCACGTCGTAGCGCTGAGCATCTGTGCCCGGAGACCCTGCGCCCGTCATGGCCTTCTTGTCGGCAGTTGCGGTGGCCTGAGCGAGCTGCTCTTTGGTGTAGTCGCCTTTGCGGAAAACGTAGAATTTCTTGAAGGAACTGGCCTGCTCACCGGTACCGTTGTCCGTGACGTCCACGAAAAGGTAGTACGTGCCGCTCTTCAACGAAATGATGTTCAACCCGCCCACGTCGGCGATGGCGTTCGCTTTTTTGATGCGCACCTTGGCCGGGTAGGCGCGTACCTGATTCCCGTCGCCGTCCAGGATCCGGTAGCGAATCGAGTAGGTGGAATCCTTACCGGGGTCGGTGTCCAGGTTGTAGATCTCGCTGTAGAAGTACATCACCTGCATTCCGGTACCGTACAGGCCGGTCGGATTGGGCTGCACGAACAGGCCGTTCTTGACGAATTCGCTCTTTTCTTCGCTGGAACGGATGTTCGTGGCCAGCTCGATGTCGCTCACGGCTAAGCTGTCGGCCGGAAAGACGTCGATGCGCACGGGGTCGGACAACCACTGTCCCTGGGCCAGCGGGTTGTTGAGGTCCCGTACCGTGATCAGGATGCGGTACTTGCCGGGTTTGAGCACCAAGTAACCGACGGTGGGGATCCGAACACTTTCCGTGATCTCAGACAGGCTGTCGGCCAGATCGTAGCGCCTCCAGCTTGCCTCATTCACGATGGAATCCCCTTCCAGCACTTTGACATCGACGCTGAAGCCACCGACGTACTTGCCGCTTTTGTTCTGCTTGTAGTCGAGTTTGGATCGGCTGACCCAGAGGTAAGACTCGAGGTAAACCGTGCTGTCGGAACTGCGGAACCGGGCAAAGTCGACGTCGAAAGGAACGATGTGCTTCTTGCCGGCGCTTTGCTGCGCCTGTTGCTGCTGAGCGGGAGAACCCGGGGCAAGCAGAAGCACCAGAAGCGCGGGCAAAAACCACCGTGCCCTCTTACAACCGCACATGCGAAAAACCACCTCCTGAAGTTAGTGTGCCGCCCGTTTTGTTGACGCGTTGTCTTGTGTTTACGTCCCAGGATTGCACGGCGACACTTTCGCAAAGTTCCGGCGAAATCGCCGAAGGGCTGCTCAAAACAGGCCTGAACGCGCTGTCCAGCCTGTTCGGTCAGGGCTGCACGACGTTCCTTTGCCCCGGAGCGCAGACATCACGCGGCGGCTTCGGTGACCTCCACATCCTCGAATTTCACCGAGACCACCTTGGACACGCCGTCTCGCTGCATGGTCACGCCGTACAAGGCGTCGGCCGCTCGCATTGTCAATTTGTTGTGCGTTACCAGGATGAACTGGGTGTTTTCGGAGAACTTGCGCAACGCGTTGATGAAACGGTCCACGTTGGCGTCGTCCATCGGAGCATCCACCTCGTCCAGGATGCAGAAGGGACTCGGCTTGACCAGGTAGATTGCGAAGAGCAACGAAAGCGCCACCAGCGCTTTCTCGCCACCCGAGAGGAGGGTAAGCGAAGCCACCTTTTTGCCGCGCGGGCGTGCCACGATTTCGATGTCCGACTCGAGCGGGTCATTCGGGTTAGAGAGCTTCAGATCGGCTTCGCCCCCGCCGAAGAAGCTCTGGAAGACCATCGTGAAGTTCTTACGCACTTCCTCAAAGGTTTGCAGAAAGCGCTCGCGAGCTGTGCTGTTGATCTGGCCAATGGTTTCCAGCAGATTTTCTTTGGCCTCCAGCAGATCCTCGCGCTGCGACCGCAGGAAGTCCAGCCGCTCCTTTTCCTTGGCGTGTTCCTCGATCGCAAGCATGTTCACCGGACCCATCCGCTCCAGGCGGGTGCGCAACCGTTCGACCTCTGCCTCCAACTCCTCAAGATCGACATCCGGGTTGGACACCGGCTCGAGTTTCACGTGCCAGGCCTCTTCGGTGCGCTGTTTCAGGTTGTCTGAGCTCAGGCGAAGTTCGTTGATCTCCAGCTCGAGCTGGTGGATGCGCTCGCTGATCTGCTCCAGCTCTTCCCGCACACTGCGGATGCGCGCTTGCTGGGCGGCCACCGCGTTCTTGCGTTCAGAGTACGTGCGTTGCGCCGCTTCGACCTTTTCTTCGGCGCTTTCTTTGCGCTCGAGTGCGCTGTCCAGATCGGCTTCCAGCGCCCGGATCGCTGCCTCGGTCTGCTCCCGCTGTTTGCGCATTTCCGCCAGTTCGAGTGTCCGCTTCTTTCTGGATTCCGCGACTTCCAGGCTTTCCTGTTTCAGCCGCTCCAGTTGCTTCTCCAGGCTTTCCAATTCGGTGCGCACCCGGACGGTCTCGTAGCGGATTTGCTGGTAGGAACCGTCGCTGATCTGGGCGGCTTCCTCTGCCTTTTCAGCGGTTTCGCGGGCTGCGGCGAGGGCTTTCTCGGCAGCCTCGAGCTTGGCCTTCAGACCCTGCCTTTCCTTCTCAAGCTCCTGAATCTGGGAGGCCAGTGTTTGGACCTGGGCGCCCACGTCTTCCAGCTTGGCTGCAAGGGTTGAGCGCCGCTCGGCGAGTTCGGCGAGATTTGCCTTGGCCTGCTCGTGGTCGATCTGCGCTCTGTGCACGGCCCGGTCGAGCTCGGACACGGTTTTCTCCGCCTCCGTGAGCTGCTGCACGGCCTGGGCCATTGCTGCTTCGGTGCCGGCCAGGTCTGCGTTGAGCTGTTCGATTTGCTTTTTCAGGGAATTCGCTTTTCGCTCGAGTTCCTCGAGGGTCTGGCGCCGGTTGAGAAGGTGGTGACCGCTTGAACCCGAGCTGCCGCCGGTCAGGATTCCTGCGTTGTGCACCACCAGGCCGTCCCGGGTGACCACGACCAAAGGAGTGACGTCCTGGATTTTCTGCAGCACGCGTTGCGCAGCCTGCCAGTCCTCCACGATGAGCACGTGACCAAGCAGGGCCTGCGCAACCGGAGCGAACCAGGCCTCGTGCGACACGACGTCACTGGCCCAGGCCACGACGCCGGGGCTTTCGACTTTGGGGCGATTTTCGGAAAGCTTGCGAAGGAGGTCGAGAGCTACGAAAGAAATGGTGCCGCCCTTGCGCTTCTTGAGGATCGAGACGCCCTCCAGAGCGCTACCGGCGTCGTCGCAGACCAGGTAGTGTGCGGCTTCTCCCAGGGCGGCTTCCACCGCTCCCGCCAAATCTTCAGGGGCGCTGAGGAAGTCCGCCACTGTCCCGCGAATCTTGCCTTTCAGGCTCTCATCTGTGAGGAGCAGGCGGACAGCTTCCGGTCGGTCTTCGTGAGTTTGGAGCAGGTGACGCAGAGCCTGGGCGCGCTCGGTTACGTTGCTCAGTTCGGCCTCAGCGCGAGCTCGTTCCGCCCGCAACCTCTCCAGTTCTTCCTGCAGCGCAGCGCGAGCCTGCGTCGCTTTCTCCAGGCGGGCCCGGGCAGAAACCAGCTCCTCACGCTTGCTCTCCAGGGTGGTCGCAAGCGACTCCAGTTCCTGGACCTTCTTTTTGGAACGTTCTTCCAGCGACCGCAGCTCGTTTTCGAGCCGCTTCCGTTCCTCTGTGAGCGACGTGTAGCGCGCTTGTAGCTTCTCGATTTCCAGCGACAGGCGGTTCCACGACGATTCCAGTTTGCGGTACGCAGCCTCGGCGTCCTGGTAGCCTTTGCGTGCCTGTTCGCGGCGTCGAAAGGCCAGTGCGCGTTCCTCGTCGGCCTGACGAAGATTTTCCTCTACCTCCGAAACCCGCTTCTGCAGCGCCCGGATGCGTTGCCGTGTGGCTTCACGCTCCTCTTCAAGCCTCTTGGCGCGCACCTCCAGCTCGTTGAGCTCGCGCTGAATTCGCTCCGCAGAGGCAATCGCAGACCGTCTGCGCTCCCTCAGTACCAGCAGCCGCTCCTCGAGCTTTTGCGCCTCGTTCGCTCGCTGGTTGGCAAGCCGCTGAAGCTCGGCCAGATTGTTTTCGGCTTCGAGCAACTCGGCGCGGAGGCTCTCTTCTTCTGCCTCCTCCAGCTCAAGCTGGCCCTGCAAGCGTTCGCGCTGGCGCTGGAGCTGCTGTAACTGCTCAGTTAGAGGCGAAAGCTGATCCAGGATTCGTTGCAGCCGGAGGCCGGCGAGCAGAAGGTCCTTTTCCCGCAGCTTGGCTCCCAGTTCTCTGTGCCGCTCGGCCTGCCGCACCTGGGACTGCAAGCTGCGAACGTTTTTCTCAACCTCAGCGATGATGTCGTCGAGCCGGAAGAGGTCGGCCTCGGTGGCTTCCAGTTTTCGAAAAGTGGCTTTTCGACGGGCTTTGTACTTGCCCACTCCGGCTGCTTCTTCGAGAATGCGTCGCCGCTCGTCCGCCTTGCCGTTCAGGATCGTTTCGATCATCGGCAGCTCGATCACCGAGTAGGCGTCGGGAGTGAGGCCGGTGTCCATGAACAGGTTCTGGATGTCTTTGAGCCGACAGGGTGTGCCGTTCAGCAGGTACTGACTTTCGCCAGATCGAAACAGCCGGCGCGTAACGGAGACCTCGCTGTACTCCACCGGCAGAAGATTGCGCGTGTTCTCCAACGTGATGGTGACCTCGGCCATGCCCAGCGGCGCCGCAGCGGACGAGCCGTTGAAAATCACGTTTTCCATCCGTTCGCTGCGGAGTGCTCCCGCGCGCTGCTCGCCAAGAACCCAGCGGATGGCGTCGACCACATTGGTCTTGCCGCAGCCGTTGGGCCCTACGATCGCCGTGATGCCTTTCGGGAAGTGAAAAACCGTTTTGCGGGCGAACGATTTGAAACCCAGAATCTCGAGTTTGCTCAGGAACACCTTGCTTGCCTCTGCCGGTTTGTGCCAGTGGTGAAGGATGATCGAGAAGACTGCGTAAAGTCCGGTGGGATCAAGATGTAGCGACCGATCAGGTGGACCCTCCCTATTTAGGTCTCGACGGCGAAAATTTAGCGACTCACGTCGGCAAAAGCAAGGCATTTCTTGGCGGGGACGCTGCCGAGCGGGGGCTGCAAGGAACCCTCTCAGAAGAATCATGGTGCTCGACTCTTCATGACGGGGGTAGAATGTGCGGTCGGGACGCCGATGTGGTGGAACAAGCTAGAAAAACGCTGGTTTTCCCGTTTCCGTCGTCTTCGGGAGTTCGGGCATGTACTCTTGAGCGAGAAAACCCTACTTGTACGGGAGCAATTCCGGGGACCGGGGATTACCGCCAGCTAATGCTTTTCTGGATGAGGGCCGAGGCGAG
>JAADFT010000149.1:0-11783 GCA_013152765.1 Calditrichota bacterium
CACGAGCAAACGGTTCCACCGGCCCAGAGGCTCGATGACGTTCTTACGTGCAGCTTCGCCCGGGGAACGCATCCCAGGGGAAGCGCCTGCCAGAAGCAGACTTAGAACAAGCTAAGCCGCGAACGTCCTGAAGCAGCAAGACCAGAAGTAGAGCGAAATTCATTTCGCCAACGGGCTCCGGCGAACGGGAACAGAGTCTGCCGACTCAAATTCGCTTGGCCAAGACAAGGCCGCTACTGTTTGCTCGTCCGCCCGGGACCCAATCCCAGAACTACCTTGAGGAAACGCCCGCTAAAAGCGGGCCCGTGCGGCAAAAATGTTCACTGCAGAGAATCCGAGGAACGAGGCGCAATCTGCTCCTTTGAGCGAAAATCAAGTTTTCTCGTAGGCGAACTCTCAACACCCTGACTCCGAAAACCTAATCTGGAAAGGGAACGACCGTGAAACGCTCGTTCGCACTGGCCGCCATGCTGAGTTTCGTCGCCTTCCTTGCGCTCAGCTGCTCCACAGCAAACCGTCAACCACAGCGCTTCTACGTGAGCCCCGACGGAAACGATCAGTGGAGCGGAAAACTGAGCAGGCCTAACAGCTCCCGCACGGACGGCCCTTTTGCCACCCTGGAGCGGGCGCGCGACGCCGTCCGGACTCTCAAACGGCAGCGTGGTTACCCGGAAGAAGGCGTTGTCGTCGTTCTCCGGGGCGGGATTTACCGACTCACGCACACTTTCCGCTTGGACAGCTCCGACTCCGGCACCGAGACGCACCCGGTGATCTGGAGGGCTGCAGCAGGTGAACGCGCCGTCCTCTCCGGGGGATGCACGCTCCGACACATCGGGCCGGTAACGGACCCGTGGGCAAGAAAGGTCATTCGCCCGGAATGTCTGGACAAGATCGTGGAGATTGACCTTCCGGCCAACGGCATCCGAGACTACGGGCAGGTCCAAAAGCGCGGTTCCAGGGGACTGGAACTCTTCTACAAAGGGAAACGCATGCCCTGGGCACGTTACCCAAACGAGGGCTGGCTACACATCGCCGACGTGCCGCAGTTGCCCGGACGCAAACCGTTTCGTGAACCCGTGTTCGGAGGGCGGCGCGTGGTGGCTGGCATCCCGGCAGGAAGGCATTTCGGCAGAATTCGCTACAGCGGCGACCGTCCGGGCCAGTGGTCGCATGAAAATGAAATCTTCATGCACGGGTACTGGACCTGGGATTGGAGCGATTCCTACGAACGCGTGGGCAAAATCGTGCCGAAAACACGGACCATCATCATTCAACCGCCGTACCACCGGTACGGCTACACCGTGAACCAGCGTTTCGCGTTTTACAACGTGCTCGAGGAGCTGGACCGGCCAGGAGAATGGGTGCTGGTCCGCCGCACGGGTAAACTGTATTTCTGGCCGCCGGGCAAGATTGAAGACGGCGATCTCGAAGTTTCTCTGCTGGAAGATCCACTCGTGGAAATTGACCACGCACGTTTTGTACGACTGGAGAATCTGGTTTTCCGCGCAGGGCGCAGCAAAGGCGTGGTAATTCGAGGTGGCGACAGCGTGCTGGTGGCCGGGAGCACGTTTACGTGTTTGGGAGGCACCGCCGCGCTGATCGACGGGGCCAAACGGAGCGGTCTGCTGAGTTGCGACATCCACGAAATTGGCCTGGGAGGCGTGTGGATTACCGGCGGCGACCGTCAGACTCTGACGCCGGCTCACAACTTCGCTGTGAACAACCACATCTGGAATTTCAGTCAGGTGCTGGGCACGCACCAGTGGGGCATTGATCTGGTGGGGGTTGGCAACCTGGCTGCTCACAACCTGATCCACGACGCGCCCCACACGGCCATCCACTTTCGCGGCAACGACCACTGCATCGAGTACAACGAAATCCACGACGTCACAAAGGAAACGGGCGACGCCGGGGCAATTTACACCGGTCGCGACTACACTTTTCGGGGCAACGTTATTCGGTACAACTACCTGCATCACCTGAAAGGCCCCGGGCTGCACGGCGTCACGGCCATTTACCTGGACGACTTCACCAGCGGGACCACAATCTACGGAAACGTACTCTACCGCGCCGGGCGAGCCGTTCAGATCGGTGGCGGCCGCGACAACCTTGTGGAGAACAACCTGTTTGTGCAGTGCGAACCGTCGGTGCACGTGGACGCCCGCGGACTCGGCTGGGCCAGAAAGTACTTCGACGGCCGGTACAACGTGCTCTGGGAACGCCTGAAGGCTGTGCCCTACAACAAACCACCCTACTCAGAACGCTACCCGGAGCTCGTGCGGCTGCCCGAGGATGATCCCGCAGTCCCCAAGAACAACCGGATTGTCCGCAACATTTCGTACGGCGGTCGCTGGATGGACGTGTACGACTTCTGGGCGTTCGATTTCTCCGTGGTGACCGTGCGCGACAACGTGATCGCCGACTCAGTGGTTCTCCGACGCCGCGCGCCAGGTCTACCGGGACCCGACCCCTACTACCTGGACATCAACATGCGCCAGGGTTACGAACACCTGCTGATCACCGACCCACGAGTCAAGCGTCTGTTCCCCGACAACGTGTTCGTCGAAGGCAACCCGGGAATCGAGAATTTCCGCGATTTTCGGCTGTCCAAAGACTGTCCGGCATGGAAACTCGGGTTCCAGCGCATTCCGTTCGAGCAGATCGGCCTGCAGAAGGATGCCTACCGGCAAGAGCTACCCGAGCGCCGTGAGTGAGAGAACCAACAGTGAACCGCAGGTCAGCCGCGATTTCACAAGGCTTTTCCAGTCATGAAACTAAGTCTACTGCGTTAGATTCGGGAGACAAAGCCAAAACTGACGCAAGGCGAGTCCGCCCGGGGATCAAATCCCCGGGCTAGCAAGTAAGTCCGCCTGCTGAAGCAGGCTCACCTCACGCAAAGATCAGCGGCCTCTCGGCCTAAAGGGACTGCGTTCGTGGAAAATCAGCCGCACTTTGACGTAGCAGAACTAAGGGACCTGCCTCGCGTAGCAAGACTGAGAACACGGCCCGATTTGGGGCGGAAAGACACCCTGTGGTGAACACGAGAAGGCTCTCCGAGGGGATCAGCGGGGCGAGCGTTCCTTGACCCGAAGGGACAGCGGTTCCAACACCAGCTGGAGGTTGTGAACATGAAAAAGGCGTCGGGTTTCGCACTGTTTCTCGTGGCCCTGTCTCTAAGCGCCCAGGCAGCCACGGGCCCAGATTTTGATCGTTTCTTTCTCCCCAAAACGCTGCGCGTCGACTACTTTCACACCGGTACCAAGGGGTCCGAGGTCTTCTCGCTGGACCAGCTCGTGGAACAACCGGTCTGGGCCGGCAGCCGCACCAATCTGGTCGACACCCTGAACCTCGGCAAGTACCTGATCAAGGTCATCGACCTCGCAACCAACCAGCTGATTTACAGCCGCGGCTTCTGCAGCCTCTACGGCGAGTGGGAAACCACGGACGAGGCCGCTCGTGGCATCACCCGGACCTTCAGCGAGTCGGCGCTCATCCCGTTCCCCAAGCGACCTTTTCAGTTTGTCATTGCCAAGCGCGACGCCGAGAACCACTTCCGGGACGTCTTCAGCGCGGCCATCGTGCCGGACTCGCTGCACGTTCGCAGGGACCTCCCTCACGTGTCCTTCGCCGTGGAAGACGTGATGGTGCACGGAGACCCTGCCACAAAAGTAGACATCCTCATCCTCGGCGACGGCTACTCCCGAAAGGATCTGCCCAAGTTCCGAAAGGACGTCCGCCGCTTTGTCCAGGACCTCTTCGACACCAGCCCCTTTCGCGAACGCAAGAAGGACTTCAACGTCCGCGCTGTGGAGGTGATTTCCGCCGAAAGCGGAATCGACGAACCTACAAAGCACCGCTGGCGCGACAACGCCCTCGGCTGCACCTACAACAGCTTCGGTACACCCCGCTACGTTCTGTGCTTCGACAACAAGACTCTGCGCAATGTGGCCGCCGTGGCGCCTTACGACGCGCTCATCTTGCTGGTGAACTCCGGTCGCTACGGCGGAGGTGGCATTTTCAACCTGTACGCCGTCTGCTACTCCGGCCCCGAAACCCAGGGGGATTCGTGGTGGCCGGACTACGTGTTCGTCCACGAGTTCGGCCATTCCTTTGCCGGCCTCGCCGACGAGTACTACAGCTCAAACGTGTCGTACGTCGATTTTTACCCGAAAGGTGTGGAGCCGTGGGAACCGAACATCACGGCGCTTCTGCAACCGGGCCACGTGAAATGGCAGGATCTCGTGGAACCCGGCACCCCCCTCCCGACGCCCTGGAACAAGGCCCGGTACGACAGCCTGGCTGCAGTCAGGCGACATCTGAATCGCCAGGATCCTGAGTACAAAGAAAAAGCCCGGGCACTGGAGCAAGAAATGCAACAGCTCCTGCGCTCGGAACCTTACTGGGGCAAAGTGGGGGCATTCGAAGGAGCTGGGTACGTGAGCACCGGACTCTACCGGCCGTTTCTGGACTGCCGGATGTTTTCGAAGAGTCTCACGGGCTTCTGCCCGGTGTGCGCCCAGGCCATCGAGAAGGTGATCGACTTCCTCACGAAGTAGGGCGAGACGGCGGAAACAGCAGGTTTCGCAAAGATTGCCCGATTTTCTCTCCGCCGATCACCAACCATTGTGGGATTTGGCCTGCCTCCCGTGGCGCCTGACGTCTGCTGCCCGAGAGCCACAACTGCACGGCCCGAAGGTCGTCCCTCCGGGCCGAATCTGCTGTTGTCGAAACCAGATTCTACCTCTCCAGTCTCGCCCGCACCAGCTCGCAGGGCGAGCGTTGCCACCAAGCAACGACAGGAGTCGTTGCACTCCAAATCGGCCATCGGGGAACGCCGAGAGTCGTTGCACTCCAAAAAACGGCGGTAAGCCGCCGCACTCCAAAGCGCACGCTCGCGGCTTCCGGCCTAACCCAGCTTGTAGCCGATCTTGCGCAGAAAAGCCATCCGCTCTTTCACGTCCTTCTCGGTCTCAACGCCGAGCGTCGAAAGTCCGTCCACCACACCCAGCACGCCGCGCCCCTGTTCCGTCTCGGCCAAAATCACCTGTACCGGATTTGCGGTCGCGCAGAAGATCCGCACAATTTCCTGCACAGACTGCAGCGCCCGGAGGATGTTGATCGGAAACACGTTGCCCAAGGTCAGAATGAAAAAGTGTCCAGCCGCCACGTTCAGGGCATTCTTCTTGGCAATTTCGATCAGCTCGTCGTCCGTGCCGGTCAGGCGAACCAGCCGCGGTCCCGAGGACTCGCAGAAAGCGAAGCCGAACTTGATGCCAGGAACCGCCGTCACCAGGGCCTCGTGCACGTCTTCCACCGTCTTGATGAAGTGCGACATGCCCAAAACAACATTCATGTCTTCGGGCTTTTCGATCTGAACCACTTTGAGTTCCATTTCAAACCTCCACGTTTCGGAACTTCTCCAAGCGCCTGTTCGTGAACTGTTTGAAAATTAGCGAAACGAAGGTTCCAAGGCAACCGCTAACTGAAGGGAGGGTAGATGAGGATGAGGAAGAAACGTCTGTTGCCAGTCGTAGCTGTGCTGGGGCTGATCTTCTTTCTGACCTGGAGCCTGCCTACCGTAGGAAAGGCATTCGAAGGGATCGTGTACACGAAGAAGGTCACGGTTACTTCGATGCCGATGATGGGGGAACATCGCGAAGAGTCAGAGGAAACGGTGTACTACAAGCCCGGTTTCTTCAAAGTCGTCGACCCGAAAGCGGGCACCGTCACCATCGTGCGTCTGGACAAGCGCCTGATCTGGGAAATTGACCAGAACAAAAAGACCTACACGGAAATCACCTTTGACCAGCTCGCCCAGCTACGCGAGCAAGCCACGGCGGCCCTGAAGGACGCACAGAAAAAGCTGAAGGCTCAGCTCGAGGGTTTGCCCGCGGACCAGCGGCAAAAATGATGGAACAAATGCTGGGACAGGGCACAATGAACGCCCTCGCCCAGGGCAAACTGGAATTCACCTGGAAAACCACAAACGAGAAGCAAACGATCAGCGGTTTCCCCTGCCGAAAGTACATTCCCCTGCTGAACGGTCAGCCCATTGGTGAAGTGTGGGTCACCGACAAAATCAACCTCGGCGACGACGTCGCCAAGTATTTCGACGCGCTCGGTATTTTCGGGGAGAAAAGCGTGGCCAACCCACCGCCTTTCAAGGGGCTGCCCATCAAGACGGTGACCAGCATCCAGATGGGTCCCTCCAGTACACGCTCGGAGTCGGTGGTCGTGAAGGTCGAGGAGAAGCGAATCTCAGACAAGGAATTTGAACTCCCACCCGGGCTGACCAAAGTCGAACTGAAGCAGCAGATGATGCAGCCGAAGTAGCCGACAGCCCGGCAAAGTCTGGAACAGCAGATCGAATCGGCTGACCCAACTACCCCCGTTTGCCCCGCCGCCCTTGTCATCAACACAGGACGACGGGGCTTTTTTCTTCCAGGTCAACGGGAAACAGCCGGGCGGTAAACTCGCGTGCCTGCCCCGGAGCCTCAGAAGTACCACTCACCCTGCAGGTACACGGCGCTGGGGAAGTACCAGTACTCCGTCAGACGCCGACCGTAGAAAACCTGCGCCCCCAAGGTGACCGAGCTGTTGTCGCTGGTCGAAAGCGTGGCGGTCGCAAGCCAGAAACCGCTGTGATCGTCCAGATTTCGGTTGTGTGCCACGCCGACAAGTACCAGCGGGTGGATCTGGTAAATACCCTGAACAAAAAGGTAATTGCGGGCCAGATTCAGAATTTCCCCACGCAGCAACTGCGGGAAAAGCAGCCAGTACCCGCCTTCGTCGCGAGCTCCCTGCCCGTTGTAGTGGTACTCAAAAAGGCCGTAAAGCAACGGCGTGAACTGGTAGTCCATGCCGAAAATCGCCTTCCAGAAGTGGTCCGAGCTCACGTCCTCATTTTGCGCAAAGGCGACTTCACCGCGCACACCGGCTCCGCCGAGGCTCCCGGCGAAATCGCCTCCGGCCACCACGCGCCCGGCAATCCGCCCGGCCACCAGTGAGTAGTCTACCCCACGCCAGTTCAGACGCAGCCTCGCAGCGAGATTCCGCCGCTCCCAGTGGTCCTCCGCATTGTACACAAGCTGCAAATCCGAGAAATCCCCCAGGTACCACTTGAAGGACACGGCATCGGCACCGTCTTTCTCAAGTTTGTAAAAGGCAGCCGGATTAACGGGGTTGAAAAAATCGGTTGGGTTCCACACCCGTCCGGTGCCCCAGCTGATGCGCTGCCGTCCCACAATCAGGTTTCCGAAGCCGAAATCCTGTCGGTAGTAAAGGCGATCAACAAAGTGCAGCAATCGAAAGTGCTGCTCATTCACCGGTTCCCAGGACAGGTCCAGCACCTGCCTGGGCCTGTCCTCGGGAACCTCGAAGTACGGCAGCGGTGAGGAAAACCGGAACCCGTCCGCTTCGTATTCGAGGGCCAAACGAGCGTCGTCCCAGAGGTACAGCGTCGGGCGCAACCGCACGCGCGTCAGGTTGATGGTTTGCTGCTGGTCCACTCCCCACCACCGGGCGAGCTCAGGCTTGATCCTGCCGATCATCAGGAAATTCACCACGTAGCCGCTGAAATCCAGGCTGGGCTGGCTTAGCGCTGGTACAGCCACTGCGACCAGGAGCAACCCAATCCCTGCGCCTCGGGCAAATGCGCACCAGGATCGGTTAGCCTTCGGAGGGCGCAGCATCCCGCACATCCTCTTTTTCGATCAAACCGTCGCGCAGCCACAGCAGTCTCCGGCCGCGCTCAATCACCTTCGGATCGTGCGATGAGAACACGAAAGTGATGTTGTGTTCGCGGTTCATTCTCTCCATCAAATCCAGCAGGCGGCTCCCGGTCACAGAATCCAGGTTGGCCGTTGGCTCGTCCGCCAACACGATGGTCGGATCATTGACGATCGCCCGCGCCACAGCCACGCGCTGCTGCTGACCGCCACTCATCTCCGTCGGCCGCTTGTTCGCCAGCTCGGCGATGCCCAGCTCCTCCATCAAGGCCAGGGCCCGGCGACGGCGCTCCTTCTCCGGAATGCCTCGGAGCATCATCGTGAACTCGATGTTCTCCAGAGCGGTAAGTACCGGGATCAAATTGTAGGCCTGGAAAATGAACCCGATCTTGTTCAGCCGGATGTTTGCCAGTTGACCCTTCGACTTTGCGCTCAGATCCTCCCCTTCCAGGTACACCTTCCCCGCTGTCGGTTTGTCGAGCGCACCAATCAGGTTCAACAACGTAGTCTTCCCCGAGCCCGACGGCCCAGCGATTACCGTGAACTCGCCAGCCGAGATTGACAGATCGATGCCCTTGAGCGCGTGAACGGGGACGCTGTTGTCCTGGTAGACCTTTTCAAGTTTCTCGGTACGAATGATCTCCATCGTTTCTCTCCAAACGCTTTCGCGTCGCTAAATGTAGCGCATGGCCTCCACAGGCTCAAACCGCACCGCCTTGATGGCCGGGTAGATCGCTCCCACGAGCGCAACGATCGGGATTGAGACGCCCGCCGAAAGCAGAATCCGCAAGTCCATGACCGGGTAAATGACCGCACCGACACCAAACGAGGCCAGACTCTCCGAGAAAACGCTCAGGTTGAGACCACTGTGTGAAAGCGGCCAGTAAATCAGCATGCCAACCCCGATGCCGATGACCGTTCCAAGCAGCCCCAGAATCGTGGACTCAAGCAGGATCATGGCCAGCACCTTCCGGTTTGGCATGCCGATCGCTTTCAGGACGCCAATTTCCTGCATGCGCTCGAAGACGGCCATCAACATCGTGTTAACGATCCCGAAGACGAGAGCAATGCCAATGATGACGTAGTAGATCATCATCCACTGCGCCATGGCCTCCGACTGGTACACGAGCAGCGGCAAAACATCCCGGTAGCTCAACGTTTCGTAGATTGGCGGCAGCTGGTTGCGCAGCGAGTCTCGCACGGCGTCGACCTGGCGGACATCTTTCACCATCAGCACGAACTCCGAAACCGCGTCGCCTAAACCCAGCATGTGCTGAGCCGTCTCGAGCGGGATGTACATGGTCACCTTGTCGTGTTCCGAGTCAAAGGTGCGGTAGATGCCAACGATTCGGAACACGTCCGAGCCAATGCTGCCGTCGAGCCGCGAGGCCATGGCCACAACTTTGTCCCCCAAACTGACTTCCAGCTTCCTGGCCAAGCCTTCGCCGATCAGGACCTCGTGGGCTTCGCCCTTCAGGTAGCGGCCCTGGACAATCGACTTGCTGATGAGCGTGATCTGCCGCTCGGCTTCCGGTTCGACACTTACAATGTTGACGCCGGAGGAATTGTACGAGCTGCTCAGGATGCCGTACGTCAGCACTCTTCGCGCGTGGTGCAGCACCTCCGGGTGTTGTCGGATTACGGCTTCCACCTCGTCCGGCCGTTCGATCAGCAATTTGATGGAGGGGTTGTCGTGAAATCCCTTGCGGTGAATTTGAATGTGCCCGACTTCCAGGCTTACCTGGTTGGTGAGAACCTGCCGGATCATCCCGGTGTACAGGGCATCCGTCAGCATCATCGCCACCATGCCCACCACAACCGAAACCAGAATAATCACCGAACGGCGTTTGTTTCGCCAGAGATTTCGCCAGGCGATTTTCCAGAGCATGCGCACCTCGTCGCTCTTCGCAAAGCGAACTTCGCGGTCCTGCGCTTCCGCAAACGTTCAGCCCGTTCGCCACGGAACGGAAACAGCCGGGACTCTGCTTCCCCCAGTGCGTTTCTGGTCCGCTCGTCCGCTCCCCTGCCACTCCGTAGAATTTGCACAGCGGACGGCTCAACCTGCTCTCTTTACGTGTACCGAATGCCTTTCAGCGGCTCCAGGCGGTAGACTTTCCAGAGGGGGTAAGCACTGGCCACAAGAGCAACCAGCAAGATCGTAAGCGAGTTGTTCAGGAAAATCTGCCAGCGAAGAGTGGACCACATGTAGGGCAAAAAACCGAATTGGGAGTACAGCTCTTCCAGTTGCTTGCCCATGTAGATCGGATGCTTCAGAATGTACCAGTTCACACTCCCGCCGAGCAGGTTACCGGCTGCAAGGCCGATCACCAGGATCATCAAAATCTCGTACAGGACGAGCACAACGAGCCTCATTTGCGGCATCCCGAGCGCCAGCACCACACCGAACTCGCGGAAGCGTTCCGTCACCGCCATCAGCATCGTGTTGAGGATTCCGAAAGCCACCACCACGACAAGAATGGCGAGAAACAACAAGCCGCCCACGTTGTCGAACTCGATGCTCTGCTTGAAGGAGGGCATCACCTCGCCCCAGGTGAGCACCTTCAGGTTGAGGGGTTTCAGCCTTTCCTGAAGGTGTCGCTTCACCTTTTCCAAGTCCGACAGCCTGTACAGCGAGATGGCCACCACACTCACGCGTCCGTCCATGCCCAGCAGGTCCTGAGCGGCTTTGATGGGCAGGAACACAGCAGCGCGGTCGAGCTCCGACGAGCCTGTTTTGACGACACCGACGATCGTGCAGAACGCATCCCGCAGAAAACCGTCGAAGCCCTGGGTGAGCACCACCACCGAGTCGCCCAGGTCAACACCGAGGTTCTGGAGCAGCTTTTCGCCGACAACCACTTCGTACCGCAACCCCGGCTTGATGAAGCGTCCCCGCCGGACGCGTTTGGAGAAGTCAGACACCAGGTTCTCGTTCTCGGGATCGATGCCCACCAGCATGGCCCCGAACGAATTGTCGCGCTTGCTCAGAAGGGCATCCGCGTAGATCCGCGGGCTGAAGCCGTTGATGCGGGTCTCCGACTTCAGAATCCGCTGCAACGTGCTGTCGTAGACGAAGCTGCGCCGCAACGTTGGGTTCTCCTGGTAACCAGGTCGCTGCACCTGCAGGTACCCGGAGCTCAGACGCACAACCTGCTCGATGTTTTTCTCGTACGTGCCGAGCTGCATGCCGCGCATGACCACGGCCAGCATCACTGCAAAAGTGACTGCAGCAATCGTAATGATCGAACGGCGTTTGTTGCGCCACACGTTGCGCCACGCCATCCTGAGCAGCAGTCGCATGGTCCTACCTCTCCAGCTCGCGGAACGAGAAAATGCGGTCCGGTATTCGGATGTTGAAGCGTACCTTCTCGATGATCAGCTCTGTGTAATGACCGGGTTTCCGCTCATTCCGCATCACCCAGCGCGTCGGGATTTTGCGTCCGCCCATTCGTTTGAATTCGAGAAAGTGCATCGTGCGGATGAGCTGTCCCTTTTCGTCGTAGAATTCCACGCGGGCGGGCAGGTTGTCCTCTTTGCGTACCCAGTAGTAGAGTTTCCCCCACACCACCGGGGCATTTGGTCGCGGGATGAGCTGCAGTTTCCAGCAGGAAGCGCCGTCCACCGTGTCGGTGCCGACCAGCGTCACGTCGTAGTCGCGCACCAGGTTCGACTCCCGCACCAGGTCGTCGTACGTGTAGTCCGATCCGTTCCACGACTGCAGCATCATGGAGGGCGGGATCTTGATCGTCGTCTCCGTGTTGCGCAGGTACATCCAGATCTGGTTGCCGATCTTCAGCGTCCGGTTTCCGGCCTCCTTCGCCGGAGCGATGATTTTGATCAGCGCCTTTTCGTTGCCAACCCACCAGCTTTCCATCTTGAGGGTGCGCTGGTACTCGGGTGTCACTACTTTCATCACGAAGATGCCGTAGCTGGTCTTGCCCTTGATCGCGTCCTCCGCCCGTTGCAAAATCTCCTTGGGCGACTGACCAAAGGCTCCCTGCTGGTACCCCAACAGGGCAAGAAAAAACGTCAGGATGGCCGAAGCTACGGCGTTGT
>JAADFT010000149.1:11867-12694 GCA_013152765.1 Calditrichota bacterium
GGGTACTGCCCGGAGAAAACAATGTAGTGGAGGCCAATTCCGTCCAGCAAGGCGCTCAGCACCCTGGCCTCCGTTTCTGGTTCGCGAACTCCCAGCTCGCGCAAAATGTCGGCGGCCTGGTCGAACAGGATTTGCGAGTACCGGTGAATCACTTCACGCAGGCGTTCGTCCCGGTTCACCTGCAGCAGCACCATGAAGTACAGTCTGAAAAACTCCGTCTTTTCCCGAATCAAGGTCTCAGAGAGCTCGAAGAGCCGCCGCAGGCGCTCGGCGGGATGCCTTGCTGTAGCCAGCGCCGGCATTACGCTCTCGAATTCCCTGAACCCCAGCAGGACAACTTGCTCCAACAGCTCTTGCTTGCTGGTGAAGTAGTTGTACACCAAACCCTTGGCGATGCCCGCTTCGCGTGCGATTGCGCTGATGGTGGTTGCGTGGTAGCCACGCTCGGCGAACAGCCGCAGCGCCGCCTGCATGATGGCTGCGCGACTGCTCTCGCGCATGGCCTCAAGATCTTCCCTTCTTCTCGGTGCCATTTCCTTCGTGTGTTGGTTGACCGGTCAGTCAATGATAACGATTCCAAGATTTCCGCGCAAGCACTTTTTCTTCAAATCTCGCTGCTCTGAATCCCGGAGACAATCTTTTCGTCCACGCCAGGCTTTAACAAATCCGGCACAGGAGGGCGGGTTAACAATTAGAGAGCGCCCGAAACGAAACTTCCTGGCAAATCAGGTGAGAGCTAATCCTGCACTGCTGCCTGCCAGCGCAGGAAGAGGTAGAACGACACCACGAACCCGACCTCGAACACACCGTAGGCCGTGGCCGAGTAG
>JAADFT010000150.1 GCA_013152765.1 Calditrichota bacterium
GTTGTAGCCCAGAGGAAGTAAGCGAAATACACGGGGAACCCTGACTGGCGGCGGAGAAAGGGCTGCGTGCACTGAGGGCTGCCCGGAGGCGTGATTCACGAAGGTTGGGCGTTTTCAGCGAGGAAAGTCAGCTCCGTTGGGCAAGTCCACAGAATCGAAGCGAATGCAGATTCGGACCTGCTTCCCGCTGACCTGAAAAGGTCTGGACTTCCGCTCGCTGCTTCGAGAGAAGACCCAACGGGAGCACGTTTTGGGGACCGGACGCAAATCCCGGGCAGGTTGAGCAGTCCCGGACCGTTTTCTTCTTTGACAAATAGGTTCTGATTGTTATATTTGCTCAAAAGTTATCGGTCACATGAAGGGGGAGAAAGCGGTTGACTCCAGCTCATGGAGGATGTTGATCATGAAGCGACTTGTTACGCTTGTCACAGCCGCGGCCTTAGTAGTGGCCCTCGCTGGTTGCGGAGGCAACAAGCAGAAAGTCACCGTTCTCAAACTCGCCCACGGTTTAGACGTCAATCACCCCGTCCACAAGGCCATGGTGTACATGGCTGAGCTCGTCCAGAAAAAGTCCAACGGCCGTCTCCGGATCGACATCTACCCGAACGAGCAACTTGGGTCCGAGCGCGAGTGCATCGAGCAGCTTCAGCTCGGTAGCCTGGCCATGACCAAGACTTCCAGCTCGCCGCTGGAGAGCTTCGTGCCGGCAATGGCCGTTTACGGGCTGCCGTACGTCTTCCGGGATGCTGAGCATGCCTGGAAGGTGTACAACGGCGAGATCGGGAAGAAGCTTCTGGCTGCGGGCGAAAAGGTCGGCTTGAAAGGACTCTGCTACTACGACGCCGGGGCGCGGAGCTTTTACACGCGCAGCAAGCCGATCTACACACCCGACGATCTCAAAGGCCTCAAGATTCGGGTCCAGAAGAGCAACATGGCTCTGAAGATGATCGAGGCGTTCGGGGCGTCGGCGACGCCGATCGACTGGGGTGAGCTCTACACGGCGTTGCAGCAGGGTGTGGTGGACGGCGCCGAGAACAACCCGCCCAGCTTCTACACTTCCAGGCACTACGAGATCTGCAAATACTACACCCTGGACGAGCACACGCGCGTGCCCGATGTCCTGCTGATCAGCACGGCTGTGTGGAAGAAGCTTTCGCCGGAATTTCAGAAAATCCTCCAGGAAGCGGCCGACGAGTCCGTGCCTTACCAGCGCCAGCTGTGGGACGAGATGGTGAAGAAGTCGCTCGAAGAGGTACAGAAAGCGGGCGTCAAGATCATCTACCCGGACAAAGAGCCGTTCCGGAAGAAAGCGGAGATCCTTTACAAGGAATTCGCGGGCACGGAAGTCGGCAAGCTGGCGGACGAGATCAGAGCGATGAAGTAGCGGAGCGGCAGGGAGACAGTCCCGGCAACGTTAGTAGCACCAACTGCCAACTGCCAACTGGCTACTGGCTACTGGCTGCTGTTTCCTGCCGACTGTCGACCGACTACCGCTGGAGTGCGGAGGAGCCTCATGTTTGCGTCGATTGCGCGAGCTTACAGCGTGATTCGCCGCTGGCTGGATCTGTTTCTCGACGGGCTGGTGGCGTTCACGATGGGGGCGCTTGTTTTGGATGTCACCTGGCAGGTGATCACGCGGTTCATTCTCAGAAACCCCAGCTCGTGGACGGAGGAGCTGGCCACGTTTCTGCTCATCTGGGTTGGACTGCTCGGTTCCAGCGTCGCCCTTCAGCGTGGCGCCCATCTGGGCATCGACTTTTTCGTCAACCGGATGAAGCCCAAGACGCGGTTGATCACGGAGGTGTTTGTCTTCGCCAGCGTGGCACTCTTCTCTTTCCTTGTGCTTGTTCTCGGCGGAGCTGAGCTCGTCGACGTCACGCTAACCACGGGGCAGGTCTCGCCGGCGCTGGAAATCAAGATGGGCTACGTTTACCTGGCGCTGCCCATCAGCGGTGCTTTCCTGACGCTCTACAGCGTGGAGTTCATGATCCAGCGAATCATCGCTCTCATTCGTGGTCACACGATGGTCGAGGTAAAGGTCAAACCGCCAGTGGGGGCGCTCGACTAACCCCGAAGCATTCGCAACCGGACACGGCAGAGGAATCAGATGGACATTCCGCTTTTCGTGCTGATTGTCAGCTTTGTCCTGCTTCTTTACTTCAACGTTCCCATCGCTTTCTGCATCGGCATCTCGACGCTAATCACCGTGCTCTCCGTGGGTGGTTTGCCTGCCTACAAGATTGTGGCACAGCGAATCGCCACGGGGATCGACAGTTTCGCTCTGCTGGCCATTCCGTTTTTCATTCTGGCTGGCGCCTTGATGGGGCGCGGCGGAATTGCCAGGCGGCTGATCGATTTTGCCAACGTTCTGGTCGGACGGTTCCGTGGCGGTTTGTCCTACGTGAACATCCTCACGTGCATGCTGTTCGGCGCGATTTCTGGCTCAGCTGTGGCCGCAGTTTCTTCGGTCGGCGGCTTCATGATTCCCCTGATGAACCAGGAAGGGTACGATCGAGATTTCAACGTGGCGGTCAGCATCACGGCGGCCACGACGGGGCTACTGATTCCCCCGAGCAACGTGATGATCGTGTACTCGCTGGCAACGGGGGGTGTGGTCTCGATTGCCGCCATCTTCCTGGCTGGTTTCTTGCCCGGGTTTCTGGTCGGCGTCAGCCTGATGATCGTCAGCGGTTACCTCTCGATCAAGCGGAACTACGGGCACGGTGAAAAGGTGCCCCTCAGCGAAGGCGTTCGCCGGTTCTTCAAGGCGATCCCTCCGGTCATGCTGGTGGTCATCGTCCTGGGTGGAATCCTCGGTGGCGTCTTCACGGCCACGGAGGCTTCGGCCATCGCGGTCGTGTACGCCTTTGTTCTCTCGGTTCTGGTGTACAGGGAAGTGAAGTGGCAGGAAATACCGGACGTGCTGCTTCAGACCGGCATCACGACCGCCGTGGTCATGCTGCTGATCGGCACGAGCATGGCCATGTCCTGGATTCTCGCTTACGAGAACATCCCGCAGTCCATTTCAGCGGCTTTGCTGGGTCTCACCAACAACAAGTACATCATCCTGTTGATCATCAACGTCATCTTGCTGTTCGTCGGCACCTTCATGGACATGACTCCGGCGGTGTTGATTTTTACGCCGATCTTTTTGCCCGTCGTGGAACGCCTCGGGATGCATCCGATTCACTTCGGCATTGTTTTGATCACCAACCTGTGCATCGGCCTGTGCACACCGCCGGTCGGCTCCTGTCTGTTTGTGGGATGCGGGATCGGAAACACGACCATCACCCAGGTGCTGAAACCGCTGCTGCCGTTCTTCGGCGCCATGATCCTTGCTTTGCTGCTGATCACGTACATCCCGTGGATTTCGCTGGCGATTCCGGCACTGTTCGGGTTCAAGTAGCAGATCTCACCATTCCCGCGAGGGGCTGTTCCGCGAAGAACGCTTCCAGCCGGCCCGACCTGGTAGGGACTGTGTTTCGGCAGCTCCTGTCCTCCCGGCACCAGGGAGGAAGTGCAGTGGCAGGATGTCCTGCAGAGGCCGGAACGACAGAGAAGGCAGGCCTCGATTCGCCCGGACAGGACGCCCGGTCGGCGGCGTGGCTTTCCGGGTTGAGACCGAGGCTGCGGAAATCCCTAGCAAAATGGGTCAAACCCGCGGAAAGACATCGGGATTGTGACAGAGCGGAATCTGGTAAGGCGGAACGCGATTCTGGTGAGAATGTTCGCGATCTGTCCGGGAGCTGCGTTGTAGCAGCGCCCGGGTGAACCGATTTTCCCCCGGTTTTTTTGATTTGATCAGAAGACTTGGACGGTTTTGACCATGTTTCCCAGGCGGTTGAGTGCAGAGAAAGCTGTGTACTCGCCGCCTTTTTGTTTTCGGAGCAACCAGCACGAGGTGCAGTGATGAAACGCAGACGCATTTTCTCGGCGGCTTTAGGGCTGATTGCGGGTTTGTTCTTTTCGCTGGCGGCTGCTGGCAAGACCCCGGCTTTGCCTGAGCGCGGCTGGATCGTGATGGTGCCAGATTCGGCTTACCTGTTCGCAGTGGTGGATTCGGCGGCCAGTTACGGCATTACGCACCTGCAGCTCTCGCACGACATTGTGATGAACATCGATGAAATTCTTGCCGATCCCGAGCGGGCACGGCTGATCGAAGAGGTGGCGGAGTACGCCGACCAGAAGGGCATCGACACGTACGTGTGGTCCCACGAAGTGAACACGCGGGGTCGTGGGCGAGAGCTGCTCAAGTCGCAGGACCCGGCGAAACGGCAGCAATTCTGGGAGGCGCGCTGGAGCGCCTACCGGGACGCACTGGAGGCATGCCCGAGCGTGGACGGCGTGGTGCTGATGTTTGGGAGCTCACCACGTGATCCCTGGGAAGTGGTGAACCCGGCGATTTTCGCACCCAGCCGCAGTAATCCCGACCGCGTGCGATGGATCACCCAGCACCTGCGAAAGCTGCTCGTGAACGATTTGCACCGTAAGCTGATCGTGCGCACGTTCATTCATCAGCCCGAAGAGCTGCGCTGGGTGCGCGAAGGGTTGCAGGGGATCGGCGGCATCACGATCATGTCCAAGTGTGTGCCTCAAGACTGGGAGCCGTACTACCCGCACAATCCCTTGATTGGAGCTTTCCCGAAGGCCAGGCAGATTGTGGAATTTGACCTGGCGGGCGAGTACACGGGGGCAACCACGGTTCCTTACCCACTTCCCGACTACCTGAAATTCCGCCTGGACTACGAGCGTAGCAAAGGCGTGGTTGGCGCGGCTGGCCGCACCGAGCGTTACGAAAGACTGACGTGGGGGAAGGTGAACGAGCTCAACGTGTTTGCCTTTTCGCGTCTGCTGCAAGACCCTGAACTCCACCCCCGAGAGATCTGGCGCGACTGGGTTCGGCGTCGCTACGGCCTGAAGCCAGACTCGAAAGCGGGGAAGACACTGATCGCACTGCTGCGACGCACCTTCGACGCCACCAGAAAGACATTTCTCGTGAAAGGATTCTGGGCGTTGCGCAAAGGGACCACTGTACCCAGGTTGCGGCACGCACTGGGAATGCTTCCCGGGCGAAGCATCGCCAAGTGGGATCCGGCATTTAAGCCGCTCGAGGACAGCCTGGCTTCGCCGTCGTTGCGCACCCTGTGGGCGGTGCACCAGGAGAAGCTCGAAGCTCAGGAGCTGGCTGATTCCTCCTGGGCCCAGTTTTCGCGCCTGGCACCTGCTCTTCGCTCTGGCGACGTGGTCGAACTTGCTCGCGAGCTGGACAACCTCCGACTTTGCACGCGTGTGTGGACTTACGTGGCCGACGCAGTTTGGGGTGTGCGTTACTTCAAACGCACGCACAAGCCCGGACCTTTTCTGCCTCGCGCTGTAAGTCGGTTGGAGTCCCTGGCCGACAGCCTGGACAGAGTGCCGGGCCGACAGACCTGGCCTGCGGTTCCGGCGGACATGCGGCGGCTGGCCCAGGATGTGCGCGAGGCGCTGAAGGGCACCCCGCTCAAGGGTTCGTTTTACCCGGTGAAAATTGGCGCCGTGAGGATCAGCCACGAAGAAGGTAGCGTGGTCCTTCGCTGGCGCACATCAAGTCCGGCGGTTTGCACTGTCCTGGTTGGACAGGATCTGCCGCAACTTCGGCCTTTTCGGACAGAGCAAACACCGTCGCTGAGCCACGAGGTAAAGATCCCGGCGGATTCGCTGAGCCTGAAGCCGCCCTGGCGTGTGCAGATTCGCGGCCGAGCGCCCGACTGGCCGGTAGAAATCGAGTCCGGCGACTGGTGGGTGTGGGACTGGTAGGTGTGTTCCCGGGCTGAAATTGTGGACTTGCGACACGCGGCCGTGGAAAGACAGCCCTTGCCCGAGACGGAGCAGGTTCCACCGGGCCGGCAGCTTGAAAGTTGTTCTGTAGGGGTGTCTGCCTTTACAGATTAGTTCTGCTA
>JAADFT010000151.1 GCA_013152765.1 Calditrichota bacterium
CCAAGGATCCCAACCTTGTGCCGAGCACAAGCAGGCAAAGCGTTCATCTTAAACAAGAGCCGTCACCACATCGCGCAACTTCGGTGACGGCCCGTGACTTTCTCCTCCTTCAAACTCCCCCTACAGGCCTGGCCCGGTTAGTCTGCTTTCCCGGGTAGCGAGGCAAACCGCAAAATCAGCAGGAGCTTACTCTTCCTGCGACGGTTTCACGTTCCACATGATGGCCGACAGAATGGCGCCGAGCAGCGCAGCCAGTACCCAGGACATGAACGCCGCCGTCCAGCCGTACTTGTCGACCAGCAGACCACTGCCCCAGCCCGCCAGAATGGCGCCAACGTAGCCGAGGGCGTCGATGAAACCTGCGGCCGACGCCGCGGCTTTGCGCGTCCCGAAGTCCATCGCCGCTGCGCCACCGAGCAGGCTGTGGGGCCCGTAGAGGCAGAACCCGGCCAGACCCAGCACAATCAGGCTGAGCACCCAGTTGTCGCCCGGCACAATCCGGAACAGGTAAGTGAAAATGGCCAGGCCGAAAAGCATGATGGCCGAGATCGGTCCGCGACGCGCGCCGAACCATTTGTCGGAAGCCCAACCAGCGAAAATCGAGCCCACACTGCCGAGCAAGGGCAAAATCGCGGCTTTGAATGCGGACTGCTTGAGGGGGGCGTGCTGGACTTCCAGGATGAACGTCGGGGCCCAGGTCATCAGGCCGTAGCGCGCGTAATCGATGGCCAGGTAAATCATGCCGAGCAACCACACCCACTTGTTCAAAAAGGTCTTGCGCAGGGTGTAGCGGAATCCCGGGTAGATGTCCTCGTGGTCGGTCTTCACCTGTTCGGCATCTCCCCGGTAGGCTTCGACGGGCGGCAACCCGACCTGTTCCGGCGCGTCGCGTGTGCCAAGGTAGACGAGAATCGAGAGCACGCCGAAAATGGCCGCCGGCACCCAGAAGGTGGCACGCCAGCCGAGCTTTTCCACCAGGTAACCGGCGAGCAGCCAGGCGAGTACGTTGCCAATCTGGTAGTTGGTCGAAAACCAGCCCATGATGGTGCCGCGCTCTTTCTGCGTGAACCACGCGGCCATGATTTTCATGATCGACGGCCAACCCGTCGCCTGGAAGTAGCCGTTGACCGCCCAGATGGCCATCAGGAAGCCCAAGGAATGCCCGAAACCGAAAAGCAGGTTCATCAGGGCCGACACCAGCATGCCGACCAGCATCATCACACGTCCGCCCACACGGTCGCCGAGCTGACCGTTCACAACCTGTCCGATGGCGTAGGCGGCGTACAGGGCTGTGGCAATCGCCCCGACTTCTGCCTTGCTCGCCCCTAACGTCTCCTGAATCTTGGGCAGGGCCACCGAGAAATTCACCCGGCAGAGGTAGTAGGAGCCGTAAGCCACGAACAGCGTACCAAAAACCCGCGCCCTCCAGTACCGGTACTTCTCGTCCAGTGCTCTGCTCGTCCCAATGCGCGCAGTTTCCATAGGCCAATCTCCCAAACAGTTCCTGTCAGCGCTTCAGCAAGGCACCTCAATCCGTCCTTCCCAAGCCGACCAGGTCGCATCCGGTACAGGCGTTGTCGAAAGGGTGCGTCCACGCCCACTGGGCAGGACCGTAATTCCGCACACCACACGGGAAGCAACTGCCAGCACTCCTCCGCCCCAAAGCGCAACGCCGGTGCGGCTGTTCACGCAACCGACACCGGCGTCCGCTTAACTCTGGCCCAAACAGAAGGAGTGCGTTCTGGTCTGATTCAGCTGCAGAGGCGAAACGTGCGAAACACCGCGCCTCCGCGTCTTTGAGCAGTAGAGGTGAAACCCTCTTGCCGCCCGCCCAATCCGCCAGGTGTTACGCTCCCGATCCACGCGCTCAGGCCCGCTTCGCCTTCGGTTGCGAGAAGATTTCCTTCACAACTTCCAGCATCCGCTTGTTCTCCTCGTCCGTACCGGGCGTAACGCGGAAGAACCCGTTTTTGCCGTGAATCGGGCCGATCGTCTTCAGAATCACGCCGCGCTCGAAGGCCATGTCGATGATTTCCTTCGACGAGTAACCGAAGTCGTTGGCGTCCACCAGCATGTAGTTGCCGTGCGCCGGGAACGGCTTCAGGCCCAGTTTGCGGAATTCTTCCGTGAAGATGGCCATCCAGCGGTTGTTGTGCTCCACTTTCTTCTTGAGCGACTCCTGGTCATCCAGCGCCGCCTCGGCTGCCGCCAGCGTCAGGATGCTCACGTTCCAGGGCAGTTTGATGCGTTCGAACGCTTCCACCAGCTCCGGAACGCCGAACATGTAACCGAAGCGCAGACCGGCAAGACCGTAGGCCTTCGAGAAGGTCTTCATCACAAAAGCGTGCGGGTACTCTTTGATGAGCGGCACTTTGGAGCCGCGGCTCGGGTCGTACTCCAGGTAGGCCTCGTCGATGCAGGTCGGGATGCCCAGGTCCAGCAACCGGCGCAGGTCGTTGTCGTCCACAAACAGACCGGTCGGATTGTTCGGGTTCACCACGATCATCAGCTTGGTCCGATCGGTCACGGCGTTGATCATGCCGTCGATGTCCACCTGGTAGTCGTCCTTGCGCAGTGGGATGCGCACGTCCTTCGCGCCGTTGACCTCGATTCTGGCGTAGAACAGCGAGAACGTCGGCTCGGGAATGATCACCTCGTCGCCGGGCTGGCAGAACACCCGGACCATGTTGTCGATCACCTCGGAGGAGCCGTTTCCCAGAAAGACGTTTTCTGGGCCCAGGCCAAACGGCTCGGCCAGACGCTTCCGCAACTGAACCCAGCGGTGCGGGTAGCGGTTGCCGTAACGGGCCATTTCTTCGATGGCCTTCAGCACCTTTTCCGAAGGTGGAATCGGGTTCTCGTTCAGGAACATCCGCGCGTGGTTCGGATGCTGCCAGGCGAGCTCCACCGAGTCCACCTTGTACTGCACCGCCGGCATGATCCACGGAACGATCTTCTTACTCACATCAGCCATCTGTACACCTCCTCATCGGGTTGGTTTGTCAGCTCCGCCGGCCGGGCCGACGGAGCCGCCGCTGGTTCGTTGTCGGGGTTCTGGGTTTACTGAAAAAGGGCTTTGATGTCCTCGATGCTCACGTGCGGCCCCGGAGGCTCGCCGAGGCTGTCCACGACCAGGTCCGCCTCCTCAAAAGGCTCGTTCTTGGTGTACTCGCTGCGCGTGACGATGCACTTCATTCCGGCGCCCTTCGCAGCACGCAGGCCGTTCATCGTGTCTTCGATGACCGCGCACTCCTCCGGCTTCACACCCAGCTTTTCCGCCGCCAGGAAGTAGATCTCGGGATCCGGCTTCTTGTTCTTGACCACGTCACCGGCCAGAATCACATCGAACAGGTTGTAGATCTCGTCGCCGAGCAGATTCTGCAGCAGAAAGCGCACGCCGCGCTCGTTGGACGTCGACGCCACGGCCAGTTTGAGACCGGCGTCGTGAGCTTCGCGGATCAGCCTGGCCACACCTTCCCGCGGCTTCAGCACGCCAGAGGCGATCATTTCCATGTAGATGTCGGTTTTCCGCTTGTGCAGCTTCTTAATGTACTCCTCTTTGTCTTCCACCTGCTTGGGGAAATCCGGCGAGTAGACCTCGGTGCGCAGCCGCTCCTTGCCACCCGCGATCTTCAGCAGCTCCCCGTAGCGTTCCTTGTCCCAGCGAATCGGGAGGCCCTCCTCCTCGAACACCCGGTTGAAAGCAACCCGATGCCCGTCGGCCTCGGTTTCCGCCACCACACCGTCAACGTCAAAAATCAGCGCCTTAAACGTCGCCATGTTTTCCTCCTTGAGTGAGGTCCAAGCTTTCTCCTGAACTCGCTCAGGCCTTGCCGCTACTCCCGAACACCCGCATGAAACGCTTCACAACGTCCTTGACTGCCGCAACGATGGCCTTCTGCACCTTGATTGGGTCGGCCTTGCCAGGATTCTCCTTTTTGAAATCCTCAAAAGCCTGCATGTAGGCCAGCTTCAACTGCGTCGAGATGTTGATCTTGGCCGCTCCCAGCGAGATGAGCTTGCGGAAGGTGTCGTCGCTGAGGCCCGTACCGCCGTGAATCACCACCGGCACATCCACCAACGAAACGATTTTCTTCAGGCGCTCGAAATCGATGTCGGGCGTGCCCTTGTACAGACCGTGAGCCGTGCCGATGGCCGGCGCCAGCGCGTCGATGCCGGTGCGCTCAACGAACTCCGCCGCCTTCTGCGGGTCAGCCAGGACGGCGTCGCGCTCTTCGACCTTAATCTCGTCCTCCACGCCCTTGATGCTTCCCAGTTCGCCTTCCACAGACACGCCCTTCGGGTGCGCCCAGCCGACCACGGTCTTGGTCATGGCCACGTTTTCCTCGAAGGGGTAGGTGGAGGCGTCGATCATGACCGAGGTCCACCCGGCGTCGATCGTGCCCTTCAGCATGTCCATGTCTTTGCAGTGATCCAGGTGAAGCGCAACGGGCACAGGGCTGTTTCCAGCCAACGCGCGCGCAAGCCCTACCAGAGCGTCGTAGCCGTAGAACTTCACCGTGCTGCTCGCCGAAGTCTGGATGATGACCGGCGAGCGTTCTTCCTCCGCCGCTTCCATCACGCCGCGAAACGTGGCGTAGTCGACGATGTTGAAAGCGCCCACAGCGTAGCCACCCTCTCGTGCGGCATCAAGGAGCGTGCGCATGTTTTCAAGTGCCATCGAAACCTCCTCTGCCAGATTCCTTGTCAACAGGTTACCCAGCCTTCGGCCTCACGCCGAGCTTCGTCAGAACTCGGGAGTCCACTCAGCCAGCCCCCCAGGGCCGCCCGCGTTGCTCACTTCAGCAAAACCAGCGTTCGCGTGTCCGTTTCACCGGCGGCGCGCAGTTGTGTGAAGTAGGTCCCGGAGCTCACTGGGCTTCCGGAGTCGTCCGTGCCGTCCCAGGTCACGCGGTAAACGCCCGGCTTCTGGAGACCGTAGGTCAGCGTCTTCACCCGACGGCCCTCCAGATCGAAAATCGCCAGGTCAACCACTGCCGCTCTGGCCAGCGAGTAGCGAAGCGTGGTCGACGAGTTGAACGGGTTGGGGTAGTTCTGCTCGAGCCTGAAGACCTCCGGCTGACGCTCACCATCCTCCCGCAGACCGGTGAGAGAATCAAAGGTCAGGCTCTTCCACGTGTACTCGCCGGTTTCGCAGTTGACCGTGATCAGCTTGCCGCCCTTCGTGACCTTGTCGCCGCCGTAGCCTCCGTAGCCCGTCGCGCGCCCGTAGACCAGCTCGATGCCGGCCAGTTTGCCCGAGTAGTCGTTCACGTGGTCGTGCCCGCAGAACGTGGCCCGCACCGTACCGAGCTCCTGAAACCAGGAAAACGCACCCCGGTCGTCTTCGTCGCCGCTGCACACGTTCTCGTACTTCACGCCCTGAGCCACACCCGAGTCCCAGATGCTCTTGTACTGCGGAACCGGGATGTGGAAAAAGACGAACGCGTTTGCTGCGTGGGCCTCGGTTTCCCACTCCTTCTTGAGCTCGGAAAGCCAGTGCTGCGCAGCCCCAGCCAGGCCCGGCGTGTAAACGCCCCTGTCAGCGCCGATCGACGAGTTCAGGCAAACCAGGTCCCACAGCCGGTTCCCCTGGTTGTCCTTCACCGCCACCACGTAGTTGCCCTGGCTCTTGCCGCCCACGTACAGCGAGTGCTGGGCCTGCTCGAAAGCGTCGTGGCCGCGCGCGTAGTTGTTCAACCGGTCGTGGTTGCCCCACGCAAAGGCCCAGGTGATGCCCAGCTCCTCAGTGTGCTGGATGGCAAAGCTCATGAACTCTTCGCCGCGACCGTCCGGGTTGTTGTGCCAGAAGTCGCCTGTCACCAGCAGGATGTCCGGTTCGGTGGCCTCGACCAGCCGCTTCAGGTTGATCACCGTTCTGGCGTCCTCCCGACCCGTC